>CAMTWQ010000046.1:0-54093 GCA_947085465.1 uncultured Alphaproteobacteria bacterium | reverse complement strand
CACGGGTTGCGTAGTGGCCACGTCACACTATAATCGGCGCAAATCACTGATTGGAATCAAAAATATGGCGAGTCGGCGTGCTTTTATTACGGGGGTGGCGGCGGGCGCGGCGGTGTCGGGGCTTGCCGCGCCTGCCATCGCGCAGGAAAAGCGCACCTTAAAGCTGGTCACCACCTGGCCGAAAAATCTTCCCGGCCTTGGCATGGCGGCGGAACACGTCGCCAAACGCATCACCGATGCAACCGATGGCCAGATCACCGTGCGCGTCTATGCGGCGGGCGAACTGGTCGGCGCCTTCGATGCGTTTGATGCGGTCGCCAGCGGCAACGCGGACATGTATCACGGTGCTGAATATTACTGGCAGGGTAAAAGCCCGGCGTTCAATTTTTTCTCCGGCGTGCCTTATGGGCTGACCGCCAACGAGCAGAACGCCTGGATTTATTATGGCGGCGGCCAGGAACTTTGGGATGAGCTCAGCGCCAAGTTCAACCTCAAAGCCTTTATGTGCGGCAACACCGGGGTGCAGATGGGCGGATGGTTTAACAAGGAAATAAACACTGTCGAGGATTTCAAGGGGCTTAAAATCCGCATGCCCGGATTGGGCGGTGAAGTGCTGCGCCGCATGGGCGCATCGGTGGTCAGCATTCCTGGCGGCGAAATATACACCAGCCTGCAACAGGGCGTGATCGACGCCACCGAATGGGTCGGCCCATGGAATGACATGGTGTTCGGTTTTCACAAAATCGCCAAATATTATTACTGGCCCGGCTTTCACGAGCCGGGACCGTCACTGGCGCTTGGCGTCAATCTTGATGTGTGGAACAGCTTCAGCAAAAGCCAGCAAATCATCGTGCAATCGGCGGCAGCGGCGCAAAACGATATGACGCTTGCCGAGTTTAACGCCAATAATGGATCGGCGCTGACCACCCTTGTCGATAAACACGGGGTTAAACTGCGGCGTTTTTCCGATGATGTCCTGACAAAAATCGGCATCGTTTCCGGTGAGGTCATGCGCGAAACCGCCAAGACGGACGACATCACGCTGCGCATCTATGAGAGCTTTCTCTCCAGCCGCAAGGATTCGATGCGCTGGTCGAAAATGTCGGAGGAGACTTTCTGGGAAGCCCGCCGCCTGCCCTTTGCGTATGAGTGAAAGTTTGGCGCGCACGGCATGATCTGGCTGTTAAACTTTATCGACAACACTAACCGCCGCATTGGCGGCGTTGTTGCGTGGCTGGCCACCATCATGGTCGCCATCCAATTTGCCGTTGTTGTTTTGCGATATATTTTTGGCGTCAGTTCGCTGATGCTGCAAGAATCGCTGACCTATATGTTCAGTATTTTATTCATGCTTGGCGCCGGGCATACGTTGCTGAATGACGGCCATGTGCGGGTGGATATTTTTTACCGCACCGCGAAAACATCCACCAAGGCGGTCGTCGATCTTATTGGCAGCATGTTTTTTCTCATCCCCTGCTGCGTGCTGATTTTGATTCTCTCACAGCCCTACGTCGCCGCATCCTGGGCGGTACTGGAAGGATCGAAGGAAACCAGCGGTATTCCTGGTATTTTTCTGCTTAAGTCACTGATCCCCGTTTTTGCCGTGCTGCTTCTGCTACAGGGCATCGCCAGCGCCATACGCGCCTATCTTACGCTAACGCACAGGCAACGTTGAGCGCATGGATATTCGTGAAATTCTAGACGTACTGATGTTCGCGGCCGCATGCGGGTTTCTGATGGCCGGATTTCCGGTGGCGTTCACCCTTGCCGGTTCGGCATTGCTGTTCGCCGGCATTGGCATATTGCTGGGCGTATTCGATTTTTCCTTTGTTGGCTTTCTTACCCAGCGCATTTTTGGGGTAATGACCAATGATGTGCTGCTGGCGGTGCCGCTGTTCGTGTATATGGGCGTGATGCTGGAGCGCTCGCTGGTGGCCGAGGATCTGCTCGAATCCATGGGCAAGCTGTTTGGCGGATTGCGCGGCGGCCTGGGCATTTCCGTATCCATAGTCGGGGCGCTGCTGGCCGCGTCAACCGGCATTGTCGGCGCAACCGTGGTGACCATGGGGCTGTTATCGCTGCCCACCATGTTAAAGCGCGGCTATGATCCAGCACTTACAGCAGGCACCATCTGCGCGGCGGGCACACTGGGGCAAATCATTCCGCCATCCATCGTTCTGGTGCTGCTTGGCGATGTGATTTCAAGCGCCTATCAGACATCGCAATTGAACCAGGGCGTCTATTCGCCTGAAACCGTATCCGTCGGCGATCTGTTTGCCGGCGCGCTGATACCCGGCTTGATGCTTGTCGGACTGTATATTTTGTATCAGATCGGCATGGCGATTTTCCGGCCGGAAACCTCGCCCGCCCTGCCGCCGGAAGAAACATATTTTAAGAACCGGTTTGATATGTACCGGATGCTGGGACGGTCCTTGCTGCCGCCTGCGATCTTGATCATTTCGGTGCTTGGCTCGATTCTAAGCGGCATTGCAACCCCCACCGAGGCGGCCGCGCTGGGCGCAGTTGGCGCGACATTTCTTGCAGGATGGCGGATTAAACGCGAACGGCCTTGGCCGGTGTATATGGCGGCGATTGGCCTGGCCGTTGTGATCGTGCTGGCGGCGCTGTTTGATTTGCGGTTTGGCCGCGAGGCGCCATCCTTCGCCGATCTGGCGGCCAAGGCCGCGGCGGTCATTGCGTGCGCTGCAACCGGCTGGGGACTGGCGATATGCCTGATGCGCTGTTTTCGCAACGGCACACTGCGCGAGGTTTCGCGTTCAACCATGGAAATCAGCTCCATGGTGTTTGTCATTCTGATCGGCGCGGCGCTGTTCAGCCTGGTGTTTCGCGGGCTTGGCGGCGACGAAGCTGTGGGAAACCTGCTATCGGATATGCCCGGCGGCGCGTTTGGCGCGATGGTTTTGGTCATGGCGGTGATGTTCGCGCTGGGGTTTTTCCTCGATTTCATCGAAATTATTTTCATCGTCGTGCCGCTGGTGGCGCCTGTGCTGCTGGGCATGGGACTTAACCCGATCTGGCTTGGCGTGATGATGGGGGTTAATCTGCAAACCTCGTTTCTGACGCCGCCGTTCGGGTTTGCGCTGTTTTATCTGCGCAGCGTGGCGCCGCCCGAGGTTACGACGCTGCATATATACAAGGGAATTATCCCGTTTGTTCTGATACAGCTTGTGGCGCTGTCACTGGTGGCGCTGTTTCCACAGCTTGCCATCTGGCTGCCCACGGTATTGTTCCGGTGAGGTTTATAGATGTCTATTTTTGAGCGCCTGCCCAAATTGGACGAGACGATGCGCGCAGCGATTGTGCGCGCGCTGATTTATATCGGCGTTATCATCTCGCTTGGCTATCTGGCGCAGCAATCAAACCTGTTTGGCCCCAGCGAGCCGGTGACGGTTAGAATGGATATGCCGTCAACGCTGACGCTGCCGGGCAACGGCAGCGCCCTGCCCGTTCAGGTCACGGTGCGCCTGATAAATAATACAAAGGAAGTGATTAATCTTGAGGCGGCGACATCGTGCAATATTTTCCGCTGGTTCATCGCCTCGACCAATGGAGAATTCATTCAATCCGAGGGCGATAGGAACTGCGTGCAGGCGGTGGTGACGGCCACCCTTCCGGCGCGCGAGACCTATGAAGAGAAAATGGAGCTAGCCTTTGATTCCGGAAGGATGCAACCGGATGGGAGATATCATCTTGTGTTCCAGTTTTGGGGCAAGGATGGGCAGACCAAATTCGAGACGCAAGCGGAGTAAGTTTCAGAGCAGCCTGCGATTAGCTTTTGCACCTTGTGCTCAAGCTAATCGCAGAAAGCTGCTCTAACAGTTTGAAATCTAGAGCCTTTCCCGGTCAGGCTGAACCTTATAGTTCAATCTGATCACATGTTGCTCTAGAGCAACATGATTTTAGGTTGAATCACGCCACCGACCCCCTCCCCAACCCTCCCCCGTTTAGGGGGAGGGGGAGGGGCATCCTCGTGTTCCCTCCCCTTGCAAAGGGGAGGGTTAGGGAGGGGATCAATGGGCAAACCTAAAATCATACCGCTCTAGGAAAACTTATTGCTGCGCGGAAAGCCGCGCGGCGCCAGGCGGCCGGCCTGTGAACGCTGGCCAACCCAATCCTTGAGCGCCGTTTCACGAAACTCGCGCCCGGCCCGGTCCTGCCAGGTGAGGCCGTCTTTCAAATTGAACAGTTTTGCATCACTCAGGCCGCCATCCTTATAGCGTTGCAGGATGACGCCCCGCCCCTTGCTCATTTCCGGCACTTCATCACGGTTAAAAATCAGCAGCTTGCGGTTTTCGCCAAGCACCGCCACATGGCTTCCATTTGCCGGCGCACAGACCACGGCCTCGACGCCAGCCGGCACATTCAGCACCTGCTTGCCATTGCGCGTGCCCGCCACCACATCCCGCTCGGCAACAATAAAGCCGCGCCCATCATGGGACGCCACCAGCAGGCTGCGTTCGCAATCATGCACGAACAGCGCCACCAGATCATGCTCATTGCCGATATCGGCCATCAGCCGCACCGGTTCGCCGTGACCGCGCCCGCCGGGCAGTTTATCGCAACTCAAGGTATAAAAGCGCCCGTTGGTGGCGAACAGCAGCAGTTTGTCCGTGGTTTCGGCGTGCAGCCAAAACGCGCCGCCATCGCCATCCTTATATTTTAGTTCATTGTCTTGCGGCAGATGCCCGCGCAGGGCGCGTATCCAGCCCTTTTGCGAGCAAACGATGGTGACCGGCTCGCGCTCGATCATCGCCTCGATTAGTTCACTGGTTACTTCCGGCGCCTCGGAAAACGAGGTGCGGCGTTTACCCAGTGCGGTTTTTTGACCAAACTTATCGCGCAATGCCGTTAACTCGTCCGAGATATGGTCCCACTGTTTGTCTTTGGATTTAAGCAGCGCCTTGAGGCCCTTTAGCTCGTCCGACAAAGCCTTATGCTCCCGCTTGAGGCTTGCTTCTTCGAGCTTGCGCAGGGCGCGCAGGCGCATATCAAGGATCGCGTCGGCCTGCGCCTCGGAGAGGGAAAAGGCCCGCATCAGTTTTGGTTTTGGCTCGTCCTCGGTGCGGATAATGCGGATGATTTTATCGAGATTTAGAAACGCGATCAGATAGCCATTCAGCACTTCCAGCCGGTGTTCGATTTTGCCAAGCCGGAATTTTGAGCAGCGGAGCAGAACCTCCAGGCGGTGATCCAGAAACGCCAGCAGCGCGTCGCGGAGCGGCATTACCCTTGGCACAAGATTGCGGTCGAGCACGTTCAGGTTTAGCGGAAACCGGGATTCGAGATCGGTGGCGCGGAATAATTGCTCCATCAGCAATTCAGGCTCCACCGTGCGCGCGCGCGGCGTCAGGACGATGCGCAGATCCTCGGCCGATTCGTCCAGGACATCCTCCAGCAGCGGCAGTTTGCGCGCCGCCAGAAGTTCGGCCATTTTTTCGATGAGCCTGGATTTTTGCACCTGATACGGAATTTCCGTAATGATGATCTGATACCCGCCACGGGCGAGCTTTTCTTCCCGCCAGCGGGCGCGCACGCGAAATCCGCCACGCCCGGTGCTATACGCATCCACTATTGCTGCATGCGGCTCAATGATAATACCGCCTGTAGGAAAGTCGGGTCCGGGAATCATATCCACGAGTTTTGTGGTGGAGGCGTTCGGATGCTTGATCAGATACAGCAGAGCCGTGCAGAGCTCGGCCGCATTGTGCGGCGGAATGCTGGTCGCCATGCCAACCGCAATGCCGGTGGCGCCGTTCGCCAGCAGATTGGGAAACGCCCCCGGCAGCACCACCGGCTCGCTTTCCTCGCCATCATAGGTTGCGCGGAAATCAACGGCGTCATCATCCAGGCCATCGAGCAGCGCCTGGGCCACTTCGGTCAGCCGGGCCTCGGTATAGCGCATGGCCGCAGCGTTATCCCCGTCGATATTGCCGAAATTCCCCTGTCCGTCGATCAGCGGATAGCGGACCAAAAAATCCTGCGTCAGGCGCACCAGAGCGTCATAGACGGATTGATCCCCATGCGGATGATATTTGCCGATGACATCGCCGACCACCCGCGCCGCCTTCTTGAACCCCGAGCCTGGGTCAAGCCGCAACTGGCGCATGGCGAACAGCAAGCGCCGGTGCACGGGCTTCAGGCCATCGCGCACATCGGGCAGCGCCCGGTGCATGATGGTGGACAGCGCATAGGCCAGATAACGGCCCGCCAGGGCGCCACTCAGCGGCGCATCGGTAATTTCTGATTCGGGGCTGCGCACATCACTCATGCGCGGCTTATATCACCGGGTTTGCGTGTCTGCATCCGCAATAGATAGGTTTTTAAGCCGGACACAGAAGCGCTCGCGGGCAGGCGGCATTTTGCGGCCATGCGGCTGCATCACATGCCGGCCGATGAAAAATCCGGTTAGCGCAAAGCCATCCAGGATCTCCTGCATGCTGGCGCCGGTTTTCGGCCCGAGCAGAAATGGCGGCAGCGCCAGCATACGCCGTTGATACGGCTGAGCGGCGGCGCGGCTGACCGCCCGGCCAGAGCGCGGCGAGACAAACGCCAAATCGTCATTTTCGCCGGTCGCCGCACAGGTGCTCAGATCGAGGCCAAATCCCAATTCGGCAAGCAGCCCAAGCTCCCAACGCACCATCGCCGCCGGCCATAACTCCGCCACCTGCATCGCATCGAGCAGCGCCAGCAGGCCATCGAACACCGGCGCATGTGGTTCGCGCTCCGGCAGACTGAGCTGCGCCAGCGCGCAAGCAGAACTGAGGCCCGCAAGGCGCAATGGATCAGCGATCAGCTGACTGGCGCGCGGCCGCATCAACTCCACCGTATAATTGCCGAGATGCCCGGCAAGCCGCGCCCGCCAGCGCAGATTGACCTCGTTGCCCGGCTCCAGCACGCCCCGCATGCGCCTGCCGGCGCCGCCACGCACCAAGCCGGCGTGACGGCCATGATAGCGCGTCAGCGCTTCGACAATGACCGAACTTTCGCCATGCTTGCGGGCCGAAAGAATGATCGCGTCGTCTGTCCATTCCATATGGAGTCACTGCGCCTCATCTAATCAACGTTGAAATCCAGGCCCATTTCCCGGTAGCGGGCGGGATCATCAGCCCATTTTTCGTTTACCTTCACATGCAAGAACAGATGAATGCGGCGGCCAAACGCCTGTTGCATTTCGGCGCGGGCCGAGGCGCCGATCTGTTTTATGGTGGCCCCGCCCTTGCCCAGCACGATGGGTTTTTGGCTATCGCGCCGCACATAAATAGTTTGATCAATGCGGGCGCTGCCGTCCTTGTTTTCTTTCCAGCTTTCGGTTCCGACAGTTGAATCGTAGGGCAACTCCTGATGCAATCGCAGAAACAATTTCTCCCGCGTGATCTCCGCCGCCAGAACCCGCTCAAGCGAATCCGAAAGCTGATCTTCGGGAAACAGCCACGGGCCGGACGGCAGGGAGGCGGCAAGATGCACGCGCAGATCATCGACCCCATCGCCGTTTTGGGCCGAGATCATAAAAATATCGCTGAACAGATCAAGCGCGTTAAAGGATTGCGCCAGCGCCAATAAATCCTCTCGCGGCACGAGATCAATCTTGTTCAGCGCCAGCACCGCCTTGCGCCCGGTTTGCTTCAGGCCCGCAACGATAGCGCGCGCATCCTCATTCAGGCCGCGCACCGCGTCGATCACCAGGACGACCGTGTCCGCCTCCTGCGCGCCGCCCCACGCCGCCTGAACCATGGCGCGGTCAAGCCGCCGCTTGGGTTTGAAGATGCCCGGCGTATCGATGAAAATTATCTGCGACACACCATCGATGGCAATGCCGCGAACACGGGTGCGGGTGGTTTGCGCCTTGTGGGTGACAATCGCCACCTTTGCGCCAACAAAACGATTGAGCAAACACGACTTGCCCGCATTGGTCGGGCCGATCAGCGCCACAAAACCGCAGCGTTTGGGTTGAGACTCACTCATTGGCTTTTACATTTTCCAGCATCAGCCCGGCAGCGGCCTGTTCCGCCTCGCGTTTCGAGGCGCCTGCGCCACGCGCCGGCGGGTGGCCCGGCAGCATAACCTCTACCACGAATTGCGGCGCATGGTCTGGCCCTTCCCGGCTGATCACCTGATAGTCCGGTGTGCCGAGCTTGCGCGCCTGGGACCATTCCTGCAACGCCGATTTGGCGTCGGCGGGCGCAAAGCGCATCTCGCCCAGGCGGCGGCCCCAGAAATTTTCAATAAAGCCTCGCGCCGCCGCCATGCCGCCATCCAGATACAGCGCCGCGATCAGCGCCTCGCACGCATCGGCCAGAATAGCTGGTTTATCGCGACCGCCGCTGGATTGCTCCGCCGCCGCCAAGATCAATGCCTCGCCCAAAGCGA
This sequence comes from uncultured Alphaproteobacteria bacterium, assembly GCA_947085465.1. Taxonomy (GTDB): domain Bacteria; phylum Pseudomonadota; class Alphaproteobacteria; order UBA11222; family UBA11222; genus CAMTWQ01. The sequence continues at coordinate 45,705 of CAMTWQ010000046.1, read as the reverse complement.
TTTCACCCGCGACATCCGCCAGCGTCTCACGGCGCACCATCGCGTTCAGGCGCGGGGCAAGCTGACCCTCCGCATCTTGCGGATACTGCGCCATCACCAGGTCCGCAATGATCAATGACAGAACCCGGTCGCCGAGAAATTCCAGCCGTTCATTGTTGCGCGAAATATCCGCATTGGCGCTGGCATGGGTGAGCGCACGCAGCAGCAGTTCACGATCCCTGAACCGGTAACCAAGCCGGGATTCCAGGTCTTGCATGGCATTGCCGGTCATTCCTGAATGGAATTTATGGTGCGGAACATGCGCTCGAACCTGGCCGCCTGATACCATCGCCACGGCTCCCAAAGCTGCGCCGACCCATCGGTGGAGAAAAACAGGAACTCCGCCCGCCCGACCAGATTATCCATGGGAATAAAGCCAACCCCGCCATTTGGCGCCCGGCTGTCGCTGGAATTATCGCGGTTGTCGCCCATGGCGAAAACATGCCCGGCTGGCACAATAAACTCACCGGTGCTGTCAAGCGGCCCGCTGCTGAGCATATCAAGGGTGCTATAACTGAGCCCATTGGGCAAGGTTTCACGGAACTGACGGCTTTGCCGCGCATCGCCATTTTGAGAGGTCTCCACAAAATCGGCGATGGCGGTTTGCGGAACCGATTCGCCATTCAGATGCAACACCCCAGCCTTCATCTGCACCCTGTCACCGGGCAGACCGATAATGCGTTTGATATAGTCGGTGCGGTTGTCGGCCGGGAATTTGAACACCGCAATGTCGCCGCGCGCCGGCAGTTTTCCCATGATGCGGCCATTAAACAGCGGCGGGCTAAACGGCAACGAATGGCGGCTATAACCATAGGCGTATTTTGACACGAACAAGTAATCACCCACGTATAGGGTCGGGATCATTGAGCCGGAAGGAATATTGAATGGCTGAAACAGCAACGCCCGGATCACTACTGCGATCAGCAAGGCATAAATGATGGTTTTCACATCATCAACGAAACCGCCCTTGTGCTCCTCCCCCTCCATACTGCCCCTCTGATTTTCTGGAATAGCTGCCTGCATCAATCATTTAGCGCAATTTATGTCAAGCAAATGACCGCAAATGGCAAATGACCGCAAATGAAGGCGTGCGCAAGGGGCCGCTGAAAATTCACTGTGACGGGCGTCACACAGCATGCGGACCATGGTTGCTTCGCCAGAGTATAACTGCCATACTGCGACTATGAGTGTGGCAGTCCGCTTTTTTTAAACTTAACCTTAGGAAATTAATCATGAAAAAACTACTTCTAGCCATGGGCTTTGCCCTTATGGCCGCGCAGGCGCAGGCGGCGACGATTTTTGTCGGCTCGTGGCACGTGGGCGAAGGCCCAGATTGGAAAACAAACCCAACTGTCTATACGGGCCAGGAAGCGGCCGCCTTTCTGTTTGGCGGGGTGGCTTCGGATTACGTGATTTCAACCATTTCGGATGATCCTAATGATATCAATAACCTGACCTATCTGGATGGCTGGGGGGATACCCAGTATTTAACTGACCCGCAGGCGCAAAGTTTCAGCATTGACGAAGGCGCGCCCGGCTACAATGATCCGGCGGGATTTGGAACTGCATATTCCGCTTACGTGCTCGATCACACCTGTGGGGGGAGATACGATGACCCGGATGCGAGATGCGAGGATGATTTCATCAACTACGCGTTCCGGATTGATCGTGTTACCGATGCAGTTCCCGAACCTGCGTCCTTGAGCCTGCTGGGGGCCGGGCTTGCCGGTCTGGGCGGCATGCTTCGCCGGCGCAAGTCAGCGACCTAAAACGGTATTCGTTTAGAGCAGCCCGCGATTAAGTGGAGTCACGAAGTGACCCCACTTAATCGCGGAAAGCTGCTCTAACACATTAAAATCTAGAGCAATTTTCTTTATTAATTTCGAGCCTCATGGCTCGAAATTAATGCAGATTGCTCTAGTATGCGTTTAGGTTGAATCACGCCAAAGACCCCCTCCCCGGCCCTCCCCCTTTCAGGGGGAGGGAGTGGTGCGCTCTCGTATTCCCTCCCCTCCAGGCTACGCCGAAGCGAAGCTTCAGCTTCGCCCAGGCGAGTGTAAAGGGGAGGGTTAGGGAGGGGATCAATGGTCTTTAACTCGCCCCCCACCCCAACCCCTCCCCGCACAACGCTACGCCAGAGCTTCGCTTGGCGAGAGGGGGGGCTTTACATTGGCGGCAGCGGCACGGCGGTGATCAGCACGATCGCCTGGGCCTGAGGGAAGTCATCGGTGAGGCTGAGATCGATCTGAGCGCTAAACCCCGCGGGGGTGATTTCGCGCAGCCGTTCAAGGGCGCCGCCGGTGAGGATCATGGTGGGTTTGCCGGTGGACAGGTTGGCGACCCCCATGTCGCGCCAGTAAACGCCCCGGCGAAAGCCGGTGCCGAGCGCCTTGGCGCAGGCCTCCTTGGCGGCGAAGCGTTTGGCGTAACTGGCGGCGCGATTGGGTTTGCGCTCGGAGCGGGCCTGTTCTTGTTGCGTAAACAGACGCTTGATAAAACGCGCGCCAAACCGCTCAAGCGTTTTTTCGATGCGCCGGATGTCGATGATGTCATTGCCAAGGCCGATGACCATTAGCCGCGCGCCGCATCCATGAGCGCGCGCATGCGAATGATGGCCGCACGCAGGCCGGTGAAAATCGCTTCGCCGATCAGAAAATGCCCGATGTTCAGCTCGACCACCTGCGGCATGGCGGCGAATGCGGCAACTGTTTCGAAGGTGATGCCGTGGCCTGCATGCACCTCCAATCCAAGACTGGCCGCCGCCACCGCCGCCCGGTGATGCGCCGCCAGTTCCGCTTCAGCCCTGCTTGCATGTCCGGTAAGCACCGCCTCGCAATAGGCGCCCGCACACAGCTCAACAATATTCGCGCCAGTTTTTTGCGCCGCCTCGATTTGACGCAAATCCGGATCGATAAATAATGAGACGCGAATGCCCGCATCGATCAGGCGGCCCGCGAATGGCCTGAGATGATTGTGCTGACCCGCCGCATCAAGCCCGCCTTCGGTGGTTATTTCCTGGCGCTTTTCCGGCACCAGGCACACCGCATGGGGGCGATGGCGAAGCGCAATTTCCAGCATTTCCGGCGTGGCGGCGCATTCCATGTTGAGCGGCAGCGCGCACTCGCGGGTCAGGCGCAAAAGATCATCATCCACTATATGGCGGCGATCTTCGCGCAGATGCGCAGTAACGCCATCGGCGCCCGCCTCTGCCGCCAGCTTCGCCGCGCGCACCGGATCAGGGTAAGGGCCGCCGCGCGCGTTGCGGATGGTCGCCACATGATCGATGTTCACCCCAAGCCGAAGATAGGGCGCGCTCATACAGGGGGCCCAAAGCGCGCGCGCCGCGCCGCCTGATAGCGCGCCACGCCGGACTTTACCGGAAAATAAAACAGCAGCGCCGCGCCAACACCTATGGGAATGCTGCCCGCCAGCATGGGCAGAAAAATCTCCCAGGCCTCGGCGAAACCCTGGGACAGGGATGAATTAAGATTGGCCGCGCCGCCCGCGGCCTGCTGCCCGAGCAGCAAAGCGCCGCATTGATATACAGCGGCCCACATGAACGGATAGGTGATCGGATTGCCGAGAAAATTTCCGATCATCGACGCCACGATATGGGCGCGCAAAATCCACGCCGCCACTCCCGACAGCAGCAGATGAAAACCAAGAAACGGTGAAAATGACATAAACACACCAATGGCGAAGCCAAGCGCAATCGAATGCGGGCTGTCCTGAAGACGCGATAAACGATGCCAGGTATATAGCGCAGCGCGGCGGAAGCCGGCGCTGGGCCAGATCATTTCCCGCAACTTCTGCAATGCGGTGGGCGCATTTGCGCGTTTGAATAGCATTCTATAATCCTAAATAGCTAACCACGGGTGCGCTCCACCTTGCTGACATGCGGCGAGGCCCGAAGTGCTGCAATAATATTAGATAAATGCCTGGCGTCACGAACCTCAATATCAACCAGCATGTCAAAAAAATCCGCCGCCCGGCCGGTAATCTTGAGATTACTGATATTGCCGCGATTTTTTGCAATCAACGTTGATAAGACGGAAAGCGAACCGGGCTCATTCGACAGCGCCGCCTCGATCCGCCCGACAAAAAAATCCGGCGCGTCACCGCTCGCATCCCAGCTCACATCAAGCCAGCGTTCCGGCGTATTGCCAAACTGCTCCAAAATTTCACAGTCGATCGTGTGAACCGCGAGGCCGCCGCCCTCGGTCTGAATACCCACGATGCGATCACCGGGCAGCGGATGACAGCACTCGCCATAATGAATGGCGAGGCCCGCAGTCATGCCGCGAATGGGAATGGCGGCGCTACGCGAGCGGCGGTTATCCGTGGCGTCACTGCGCACCAGCGGCAGATCCGGCCCCTTCATCTTGACGCCAGGAAACGCCGCCTCCATCACTTGTCTGCCGGTAATCAGGCCGCGGCCAAGTTTCTCGTACAGATCGTCACTGGTGGCCGCCTTTAGCGGCCCTAGCGCCTGATTTGTCGCCTTGTCCGTAAACGGATAATCCTCGGTGCGGAAGGCTTTTTTCGCAATCTCCAGGCCCAGCGTTATAAATTCACCACGTTCTTTTTGCCGGATAAAGCGGCGCACCGCAGCGCGCGCCTTTGCAGTAACCGCAACATTAGCCCATGTTGGTGATGGCGTTTGCGCACTTGAGCGGATGATTTCCACCTCATCGCCATTGTGCAATTCGGATTGCAACGGCATGGGGCGCCCATTAATCCGGCAGCCGACGCAACTATCGCCGATTTCCGTATGCACAGCGTAAGCAAAATCAATCGGCGTCGCGCGGCGGGGCAGCGCAATCAAATCGCCGCCAGGGGTAAAACAAAAAACCTGGTCGATAAACAGGTCAAGCTTGGTGTATTCCCAGAACTCCTCCGGGCTTTCGCCATCCTCTATCATGGCCGCAAGTTCACGCAGCCACACATAGGGATCATGCTTCAGTTCAATTTTCGCACCGCCATTTTCCTTATAGCCCGAATGCGCAGCAACGCCAAATTCGGCGATCTTGTGCATGTCCCAGGTGCGAATCTGAATTTCCACGCGCTGTTTGTCCGGGCCAACCACTGTGGTGTGAATTGACTGATAGTTATTACTCTTGGGGGTTGAAATAAAATCCTTAAAGCGCGCAGGCGTCACCGGCCAGTTGCGGTGAATAACGCCCAGCGCCCGGTAACAGTCATCGACGTTATCAACGATAACGCGAAAGCCAAAAATATCGGGCAATTGCTCGAATGAGATCGCCTTGCGCTGCATTTTATTCCAGATCGAATAGGGCCGCTTCTCACGCCCCGAAACAGCAGCCTTAACGCCATTTTCAGCCAGCGTCGCTTGCAGCAATTTGACAATCCGGTCGATGCTATCGCCCGTGCGCTGGCGTAAAAAATCACGCCGCGCAATAACCGAGGCGCGGGCCTCGGGATTTATTTCGGCAAACGCCAGATCCTGCAACTCGTCAAGTATCTCTTGCATGCCAATGCGCCCCGCAAGCGGCGCATAAATCTCCATTGTCTCCTTGGCGATGCGCAAGCGCCGTTCAGCACCGGGAATGAAATGCAACGTCCGCATATTGTGCAGGCGGTCGGCGAGCTTCACCAGCAAAACACGGATGTCATTCGACATGGCAATCAGCAGTTTGCGGAAATTTTCCGCCTGCTTGCTTTGTTCTGACGTAAATGAGATCTGCGACAGCTTGGTGACGCCGTCAACCATGGTGGCGATTTCGTCGCCAAACAGGCGCTGTATTTCATCGCGGGTCGTCAGCGTGTCTTCAAGCGTGTCGTGCAACAGCCCTGTTACGATGGACGCCGTATCAAGCTTTAGCCCCGCCAGGATGCCCGCGACCTCCACCGGGTGAGAATAATACGGATCGCCCGACTCGCGCAGTTGATTGCCATGCGCTTTGGTGGCGAAGATATAGGCGCGATTGAGCATAGACTCATCCGCATCGCCATCGTATGCGCGAACCCGTTCGACTAATTCGTATTGCCGGAGCATTTCACTGCCCTCACGCTAACAACTTGCGGGCTGCCCAGGCGGAAAAGGCTGGACGGGCAGGATCGCGCTTTACCTGCCGCCGGAAGCTGAGTTGCCCTCATCAGCCTCACCCCGCAGGGCGCGAAGCAGATCTTCTTCGGTCATGTCGTCAACCGCTTCATCTTCCTTGGCCCCGGCGAGGAGCAGCACACTGCCAGGCTCATCTTCTTCGGAGTCGCTATAGCGCTGCAGGCTGGTGATCACGTCCTCGCGAAGCCCCGCAGGAAGCACGCCCTGCTCGGCAATTTCGCGCAAAGACACGACCGGGTTCTTGTCATTGTCCCGGTCCACCGTTATAGGGGCGCCGCTGTAGATGGCGCGCGCGCGCTGCGCCGCCAACAGCACCAGCTCAAAACGGTTGGGAACCTTGTCAACACAATCTTCAATGGTCACGCGCGCCATGCAACGGCCTCCAAAACCAGTAAATATCCGGGAAACATTACCCTTATTTAGTCCTTCAGTTAGTGCATTGCAACAGAAGACGCCGCTTGCACCGCCTATAACCGCCAAATTGCCGCATCCTGGCCTAATGAATGGTAAAGCTGGCGCGCCGTGCGCCCAAACACCGGGTGCAGCCAGTCTGGAGCAATGTCACAGAGCGGGCCTAGCACAAAGGCCCGTTCATGCAGGCGCGGGTGCGGCACGGCCAGGCCCGGTTCCCCGATAAGCCGGTCGCCATACGCAAGTAAATCAATATCGAGTATCCTGGCGGCGTTCGGCGCCCCCCGCCGGCGTCCGAATTGCAGCTCTGCAGCATGTATAACCTGAAGCAGCGCCGCCGGTTCCAAAGCCGTTTCCACTGCGATGACGGCGTTTACAAAATCTGGCTGATCCGATGCAGGCACTGCCCGCGAACCATACCAGGGTGAACGCAACCGCGTTTGAACGCCCTGCCCGTCCAACACGATGATGGCTTGTTCGAGCGTCGCCCGGGGCGGCCCGAACCGGCTCGGCAGGTTTCCACCCAAGCCTAAAAATATCATGACCTGCCCCAAAGCAGCCCTAAACATCTATTCTCTTAACACGCAAGCGTATATATAAGTAACCAATCAAATACGCCTCGTTCGCGGGACACTACCGTGCAAATCGAGCGGAATAATAACGAAAGGGTTGGTTTATGAAATTTTACGCAACTGAGCGAAGCGCGCTTTTTATTGATGGGTCTAATCTTTACGCCGCAGCGCGAGCATTGAATTTTGATATTGATTATAAACGGTTACTGGAGGTTTTTTCAGAAAATGGCGTGCTTGTCCGGGCGTTTTATTATACCGCGCTCATCGAAGATCAGGAATATTCCCCGATCCGGCCGTTGGTCGACTGGCTTGATTACAATGGCTTTACCATGGTCACCAAACCGACCAAGGAGTTTACCGACGCCTTTGGCCGCAAGAAGATCAAGGGCAATATGGATATCGAGCTGGCCATTGACGTCATGGAGATGGCCGAACATCTTGACCATGTAATCTTATTCTCTGGCGATGGAGACTTCCGCCGCCTGGTCGAAGCCGTACAACGCAAGGGGCTCAGGGTGACGGTGGTGTCGACGGTTAAATCCAATCCGCCCATGGTTGCCGACGAACTGCGCCGTCAATGCGACCGCTTTATCGAATTGATGGACCTTGCCCCGGTCATCTCGCGCGATTCTGGTCAGCGCCCAGCCCGCCGCCATGATGATTTCTCCGGCGCCGCCCATCAGCCTTCCATAACCAGGCGGCTGGAACCGGCGGCGGCGTTCTCAAGCGCCGAGGGCGGCGCCGAGGAGAACGACGATGATGCGGAATGGGATGAGGAAGGCGACACGGATGACGAATATGATGACGGGGAACAGAGCTGACACGGGCTAGTTATCCGCGTGAAGCCATCAGAACCCGGTCCTGAATGCGAACTATGCCCCCGCCTTGCGGATCTTCGCCGCGCCAACCACGAGGCCTGGCCCGATTGGTTTAACGCCCCGGTTCCGTCTTTCGGCGATCCTCAGGCGCGTCTGCTGATTGTCGGTCTGGCGCCTGGAATGCATGGCGCCAACCGCACCGGGCGGCCGTTTACCGGGGATCATGCCGGATTATTGCTTTACGCCACCCTCGCCGCGCACGGATTCACACAGGGCGCGTATAACGCCGATCCAGGGGATGGCCTGAGTTTACACGGTTGCATGATCACCAACGCGGTGCGCTGCCTGCCGCCGGAAAACAAGCCCATGGGGACGGAAATAGCTAATTGCCGCAGCTTCTTACAGGCTAGAATTGAGACATTACCGCATCTGCGGGCAATCCTCGCATTAGGTAAAATCGCCCATGATAGTGTAGTGAAAGCGGCTGGATTACGCCTTTCATCGGTGAAATTCGCCCACGGCGCACACTTTGAATTGAGGTCTGGTCTGAGCCTGTATGACAGCTATCATTGCTCGCGCTACAACACCAACACCCGCCGCCTGACTCCGGAAATGTTTAACCAAGTATTTCTGGAGATCAGAAATCACCTTAGAGCGGTATGATTTTAGGTTTGCCCATTGATCCCCTCCCTAACCCTCCCCTTTGCAAGGGGAGGGAACACGAGGGTGCCCCTCCCCCTCCCCCTAAAAGGGGGAGGGGGAGGGGGTCGGTGGCGTGATTCAACCTAAAATCATCTTGCTCTAGAGCGTGTCCTCAATGAAGCTACAGTGTCATTCCGGACGTTAGGCGAGCCCGGAAAACCGCAGATTTTCTGGGCGCGAGCCTTACGATCCGGAATCCAGGAGTCCCAAGGCAAAGTCCTTACTCGCGGCCCCCCGGGACCGGCTTTGCCGGCCCGAGGGCAAGCTCATGGATACCGGACAGCTCGATTTTCCAACGAAATCAACCCGGCTACGCCGTGGCGAGAGATTTCGGGAAAATCAGCTTCCGGTATGACAGTAATTAAGGACACGCCCTAGAGCGTTTTTAGGAAAACCCGGACCGGGTTTTCCGGTCAAAAACGCGGCCAGATGTAAAAACCAGGGCATTTTCAGCGCATTTCAAAACGCTCTGGCTTTTTTTTAACCGCATTTTCGGGCGCCTTTGCGGAGTCAAGTGACTCCGTAAAGGCTGAAAATGCTCTAGAGCTGGTAAGCTGGCTAAACGCGCGGCCGTTATTGAAATCCCGCCGCTGCCCACGCTGTAGCAAACCTCATACGTTACTTTTTCTTTAGCGCCTGACACTGATCAGCCCAGTCATAGCCCGCCATGATGCGGCTGGTGCGCTCGGCAATATGACGGCGCAGGCTGGGATCGGTGAAGATATAGGGCTGGTTGTCGCGGATCGCCTCCAGCACCTGGCGCCCGACAATGTCGGGGTCGAGGGCGGTTGGCAGCAAGCTTGCCATGGACTTGTTTTCCGTTGGGTCTTCACCGCCATACTCCGTCGGGCGGTTGCGGCCGGAGATGGCGATTTTGGTGTTCACCGCGCCCGGGCACAGCACCGAGACGCCAAGATTGTCCTTGGCGTGCTCATGCATCAAAGCTTCGCTCAAGGCGACCACGGCGAATTTGGTGGCGTTATACGGCCCCGACCCCTTGAAGCTGACCATGCCGGCCATCGAGGCGGTGTTCACCACATGACCGCCTTCGCCGTGCGAGTTGATCAGAGGGATAAACGCCTGCATCCCGTTGACCACGCCCCACAGGTTGACATTGACCAGCCATTCCCATTGCTTCATGTCAACCTTTTCCGAGCGCCCGTCGACCAGCACGCCGGCATTGTTGCAGATCACATGCACCTTGCCGAAAGCGTCGATGGTGGCCCTGGCGGCGGCGAACATCTCATCGCGGCTGGACACGTCAAGCTTGACACAGGCCGCCTCGGCGCCCTTGGCCTTTAGCTCATCAACTGCGCGCTGCATCGGCGCCTGTTCGATATCCCCGATCATCACCTTCATGCCGGCGGCGGAAAACGCCCGCGCCATGCCAAGCCCGATGCCGCTGGCGCCGCCGGTAATAAATGCAACCTTGCCTTTTACGTCTTTCATGCTCATTCCTCCTGCCGGTTATGTTAATTGATCGATCAGTTTAACCCTTCTCGCGCATCAGGCGGCCTTTTTCGCGGCTCCAATCCCTGGCTTTTTCAGTTTGGCGCTTGTCGTGCTGTTTTTTGCCACTGGCCAGGGCGAGCGCCAATTTCGCCATGCCGCGATCATTGAAATACAGCCGCAGCGGGATCAGGGTCATGCCGCCCTGCTTGCGCAGGCCCGAGAGCCGCCCAATCTGGCGGCGGTGCAAGAGCAGCTTGCGCTTGCGGCGCGGGTCATGATTATTGAAGCTGCCCGCATTACCATAGGGCGGGATATAGGAATTGATCAGCCATAGCTCGCCGCCCTCATCGCTGGCGTAGGATTCAGCGATATTGGAACGTCCGGCGCGCAGGGATTTGACCTCGGAGCCGGTCAGCATGATGCCCGCCTCAAGCGTCTCACCGATTTCATAATTGTAGCGCGCCTTGCGATTGTCAGCGAGCAGCCGTCCGCCCCCGGCCGGTTTTTTTGCGCCCTTGTTTTTACCCGTCATCAGCGCAACCAGCTCATAGGGCCGGGCGGTTGAGCAGGCCAAGCCCGTCGAGCGCGGCGCGCACGGCCATTTCGGTCGAGGTCGCCACCGGCGCCATCGGCAGCCGCAATTCGCTGCTGCACAGGCCGCGCAGGCTGGCGGCGTATTTCACCGGTCCCGGGCTGGTTTCCACAAACAGCGCGTCATGCAGTGGCGTCAATTTATCTTGCCATTGCAAGGCGCTTACAAAGTCACCCGCCAGCAGCGCGTTCTGAAACGCGGCGCATTCCGCAGGCGCGACATTGGCGGTTACCGATATGCAGCCATGCCCGCCATGCGCGGCCTGGCCCAGAGCAATTCCGTCGTCGCCACAAAGCTGGATAAAATCCGCTCCGATAACGACGCGTTGCTGGCTTGTCCGCGCTATATCATTGGCGGCGTCCTTGACGCCTGCAATATTCGGCAGCCTGGCCAGCCGCGCCATGGTCTCAACCGTCATGTTAACCCCGGTGCGCCCGGGTATGTTGTAAATCAGGATTGGTATCTCCACCGCATCGTTCAGCGCCTTGAAATGCCGGTACATGCCTTCCTGGGTTGGCTTATTGTAATAGGGCACGACTACCAAAGCGCCTGCCGCCCCTGCCCGTTTGGCGTGAATGGTCAGATCGATCGCCTCGGCGGTTGAATTAGACCCGGTTCCCGCGATCACCGGCACCCGGCCGGCCGCCGCCTCAATGCACAATTCCACAACGCGCTTATGTTCGGCGTGATCAAGAGTGGGAGATTCGCCGGTGGTGCCACATGGGACCAGGCCATGCGAACCCTGGGCGATCTGCCACTCAACGAGCGACTGAAACGCCTTTTCATCCACTTTACCGCTTTGGAACGGCGTAATCAGCGCGGGAATGGATCCAAAAAACATTGGCTTAAAAGACGGCATGGGAAACGCCTGCGTATGAAGGTTAGGAGACAGGTGGAAATTAACACAGTTAGCCAAAGCCGCAAGCGGGCATAAGGGTAACACAAAATTCATCCGATTTAGGGAAGCTTGGTATAGGAGGCTATTCCCGGTATGCTCCCCAACTCATGAGAATCGATCGATCATCTGACATGCGCCGCGCATTCATTTTTCTGTTCGCTGCATTAATATCTATTAGCGCCCCAGCAGCGGCGGCGGTCCGGCCCAACGCACATGCGCAACTGGTGGCTGACGCCATCGCCGCCGCTGAGCGCGGCCATTTGCAATTCGCCAGCAAATTAGTCAAGCAAAGCCCTGATCCGATTGCCAGAAAACTGGTAAATTATTTTTACCTGATGTCGCCAAATAGCGCGCCAAGCTTTTCTGAACTGGCTGTATTTCTTGACGCCAACCCGGAATGGCCGGGACGCAAAGACATGCAGGTTCGGGCCGAGCATAGCCTTGAGGCGTCGATCTCGCTTGCCCGGCGGCTGAGCTGGTTCAAACGCTATCCCCCGCATTCGATCCGGGGCCGGTATATGGCCGCGGAAACCTTTCTGCAATCCAATGACGCCACAACTGGCGTAAAGTTGCTGCGTGAGGTGTGGGGCGATGGCGGACTTCCACTTGAGATAGAGCGCGAGATTCTACAGAAATATCGCCGTCATTTGTCGCCCGCAGATCACAAGGCGCGGTTTGAGAACCTGCTGTGGCGCGGCCAGCGCGACGCGGCGCAACGCATGTACCGGATAGTGGACAAGGATTTAGAACTGCTTGGGCGGGCGCGCCTGTCGTTGCGCTATAACGCACCGGACGTTGAGCGCGCCATCTCCAAGGTGCCGAGAACATACCGCAATGACCCTGGCCTGTTCTATGAACGCACCCGTTGGCGGCTGGAGAATAGCAAACCACAGTCCGCATTGGAGCTTGCCCGCGAACTGCCCAAACTCAGCATTCCCAATGGGGATGCGGGCGAGCTTTGGTGGAAACATCAAGATGCCCTTAGCCGCATGGCGCTGGCGGAACGCGATTATGGAACCGCCTATCGCGTGGCTGCAACGCATGCGTTTACGGCCAAGGAGGACACCGCCTTATTCGCCGAAGCCGAATGGCTGGCAGGGTGGATATCCCTGCGCTTCCTGCATAAACCGGAACAAGCCTTGCCGCATTTCACCCGTATGCATGAGGCCGTGGCTTTTCCCACCATGCGCTCGCGCGGCGCGTATTGGGCTGGCCGCGCCGCCGAAGCCAAAGGCGACAAGCAGACCGCCGCCCGTTGGTTCGCCACCGCCGCAAATTTTCCCGCTACCTATTATGGCCAACTGGCGATGGCGCGGCGCGGCGGCATTGCCCTGCCGCACGCCATGCTTGATAACACTGCTTTACCGGACAAGGGCGCACGCCAGGCGTTTTCCCAGCAGGAACTAGTCCGCGCCACGCAATTATTGCTGCACATGAAACGCGACAGAAATGCGCGCCAATTTTTTCAGGCCTTGGTAGAGACATCCAAATCCCCGCAATCGTACCGCCTGGCGGCGATGCTGGCCCAGGAAAACAACCGTCCAGAACTGGGTATGCTGGCGGCCAAGCTGGCCAGCCGGGAGGGGGTGTGGCTGTTTGAAGCCGGCTATCCGGTGATCAATTTACCCAAAAATGTGGACAGGAACGGCGGACTGGAAGACGCCCTGATCCTGGCCGTATCGCGCCAGGAAAGCGGCTTCAATACCGCCGCCATCAGCCCTGCGGGCGCCAGGGGCCTGATGCAATTGATGCCCGCCACCGCCAAGGATGTTGCCCGCTCTCTTAAAGTTTCATATCAGGAAAACCTTCTAATTACCAATCCTGTATATAATACCCGGCTTGGGTCATTTTATTTATCGCAAATGTTGCGCCGGTTTGACGGCTCCTATGCGCTGGCTTTGGCAGCCTATAATGCCGGCGGCAGCAGGGCCAACGCATGGTCAAAACTATATGGAGATCCGCTGCGGCCGGACACCGATGTCGTGGATTGGGTCGAACAGATCCCATTCGGCGAGACCCGCAATTACGTGCAGCGGGTGATGGAGAATGTGGGCGTGTACCGTATGCGGCTGGGCAATACGGCTGATCCATTCCGCCTGGACAGGGATTTGATGCGTGGCCGCGATCCGGCGCAATCTTATGACGCTCCTCGCCTTCCGCCGCCCCGCGATCCGGTCACGGGCACCAGAACGCGATCGTAAAAGAAATAGGGTCAAAAGAAATAGAAGAAATAGGGTCAGACTCGATTTAAATTTTATTATTTATATCAGTCACATGATAGAGTTAAATCGAGTCTGACCCTATTTCTTTTGCTACTTTTGAGAAATTAAATCGAGTCTGACCCTATTTCTTTTGGATAGCATTGCCAGCGCCATCTTTGGCGGGTATCGTGGGGCTTCCCTAATTTCTGATCATGGATTGGCCCAAATGACGCACCCCACGATTGCCCAGATCACCTATCCGCTGATTGACGCCGATCAGCATTATTATGAGCCGGATGATTGTTTCACCCGTCATATGGCGCCGAAATTCCGCGACCGGGCGATCACCGTGGTGCGCGGGCAAAGCAAATACGCCCAGGTGCATTTTATGGGCAAGCGTCTAAGCTTTTTCAGCGCCCCTCCCGGCGAAGCGGCGGGGATGCCGGGATCGCTAAAGGCGTTTTTTCAGAACCGGGAAGGCCCCGGCGCGCTGATCAGCGGTAAAACCGTGCCTTGCCAGGAGTTTCCGGAAAGCATGGTGCGCGATGTGCGCATGGGCGTGCTGCGCGAACAGAATGTTCAGGCGGCGATTATGCTGCCCAGCCTTGCGGTGGGCGTTGAAAATGAACTGCGCGATGGCGGGCCTGAAACCGTGTTCGCCAACATCACCGCCTTTAACAAATGGCTGGCCGAGGACTGGGGCTGGTATTACCAGGATACGATCCTCAGTTCAGCCATGCTGTCGCTGGTTGATGTGGACATGGCGGTGGCGGAACTGGAGCGGGTGATCAAGGAGGGCGCGCGCATCGTGCATTTGATGCCGGGGCCGGTGATGGGACGCTCGCCCGCCGATCCGCATTTCGATGCATTCTGGGCGCGCTGCGAGGAAGCAGGGTTACCCGTCGCCTTTCATGTGGGCAATGGCGGCCTGGAGCAGCTTTACTCGGTGCATTGGGGCGAAAATCCGCGCCCGCAGCATCACCGCATGTCGGCCTTTCAACGGGTGGCCACATTCGCTGAACGCCCGGTGGTTGAGACGATGGCGGCGCTGATCATGCATAATCTGTTTGGCCGTTTCCGCAAGTTGCAGGTGGTGTCGATTGAAAACGGCTCCGCCTGGGTGGCGCCGCTGCTGAAAAAAATGGAGGGCACGGTGCGGCTTTGCGAGAAGCGCGATTTCACCTTTGGCCCGATTCACGACCGGCCGGCGCAGATTTTCAAAGAGCATGTCAGCGTCGCCCCCTTCCCCGAGGACAATCTTCAGGATTTGATCGCCAGCATCGGGCCAGGCCGCGTGCTGTGCGGTTCCGACTGGCCGCATCCCGAGGGCATCGCCAACCCAATTGAATTCGCCGAAGGATTAAACGGTTTGAACGCCGCGCAATTGCGCCAGGTCATGCGCGGCAATGCCGCCAAGCTGCTGGGGATCAAGGACACGCTTGCAGCCAACTAACAACAATCCAACTAACAACAATAAGGGGAAAACACCCATGAGCTATGACGCGCCGTACAAGGGAATAAAAATTATCGATTTGAGCCAGGCGGTGGCCGGCCCCTATTCAGCCGCAATCATGGCGCGGCACGGCGCCAACGTCATCAAGGTGGAGCCGGGGCGCGGCGATCTGACGCGCGGCATTGGCAAGCGCTATGAAGGCGGCCACACCGTCATGTCGGCGCTGTTCAATCTTGGCAAGCGCAGCATCGCGCTGGAACTGAAAACCGACGCCGGCCGCGATGTGTTGCGCAAGCTGCTTGGAGACGCGGATATTTTCATCGAAAGTTTCCGGCCCGGCGTCATCAAACGGCTGGGCTTCAGTTATGAAGAAGTACGGGCGATCAATCCGCGCATTATCTATCTGTCGATGTCAGGTTTTGGCCAGCGCGGCCCGTTTTCCGAACGTCCGGGCACGGACGGCGTGTTGCAGGCGTTTTCGGGTTTTTTCTCCGAAAATAAAGGCGTGGACGGCATTCCACACCGCCTCAATCTGATTCTGATCGACCTTGCCGCGTCGCTGTACAATGTGCAGGCGATGCAGGCGGCGTTGTGGTCGCGGCTATCCGAAAAGCAGGGCCGGTATATCGAGAACAGCCTGCTTGAAACAGCCGCGGCGTTTCAAAACGTCAACTTCATTGCTAAAATCCTGGATGCCGGGGGCGGCCACCCGGTGGCCTATCCCTATGGCGCCTATGCCACCAAGGATGGTTTTGTGGTGGTTGGCGTGGTGTTTGGGCGCGAGTATATCCCGTTCATGGAAATGCTTGGCCTAAAGCAACTGGCGCATGATGAGCGCCTGCAAACCCCAAAAGGCCGTTACGATAACCGTAAAATGATTGACGGTCCGATCTCAGAGGCCGTAGCGAAATTCACTACCGAGGAACTGTGCGCGAAACTGGTCGAGCTGCGCATGCTGCATGAGCGGCTCAATTCTTATAAAGACTTCATGGAGCATGAGCAGACCAAGCACATGAGCGCCTTATTTTGGCATGACTTTCCTGGCCTTGGGCTGGTGCCGCTCGCCAATCATCCGGGCGGGCCGCGGCTGGGCGCTAATCCGGCCTTGCTGCATTCGCCGCGCCTTGGCGAGCATACGGCGGAAATACTTCGCGAGCATGGCTATAGCACAGCTGAAATCAGCGGCCTGGAGACAGCCGGCGCCATTATAACGGAACTTGCCGCCGCGTGACGCAATCCTGTTCAGCTCGTAGATAGGAGAAACCCGATGAGCTATGACGCGCCGTACAAGGGACTAAAAGTCGTTGATCTCAGCATGGCCATTGCCGGCCCCTATGCAGCGGCGATTTTGGCGCGCCATGGCGCCAATGTGATCAAGGTGGAGCCGTCACGCGGCGATTGGGTGAGCGGATTGGGCAAGCGCTTTAGCGGCGGCCTCACGGTGCATGGCGCCATCGCCAATCTCGGCAAGCGCAGCATCTGCATCGAGCTTAAAACCGATGGCGGGCAGGAAGTGTTGCGCCGGATGCTTAAGGACGCGGATGTTTTTATCGAAAGCTTCCGCCCCGGCGTCACCAAGCGGCTGGGATTTGGCTATGACGCGGTGCGCGCCATTAATCCGCGCATCATCTATTTGTCGGTTTCCGGTTTTGGCCAGCGCGGGCCATTCGCTGAACGTCCGGGCACGGATGGCATTATGCAGGCCTTCTCGGGATTTTTTTCCGACAATAAGGGGGTGGACGGCCTGCCGCACCGCTCCAACGTGATCCTGTTTGATATGTCTGCCGCGCTTTATAACGTGCAAGCCGTGCAAGCCGCCCTGTGGGCGCGGCAAACCGAAAAAGAGGGGCGCTACATCGAGAATAGCCTGCTAGAAACATCCGCCGCATTCCAGAACATCAATCTGGCGGCGAAGATCCTCGACCCGGGGCCTGCGCAAGCGATCATCCACCCGTTTGGCGTCTTTCCAACCCTGGATGGCCATGTGGTGTTCGGCGTTCTGTACGAGCGCGAGTACAAGCCGCTGATGGAAATGCTTGGGCTTCACGAATTGGCAAATGATCCGCGATTTGAAACAGTCAAGGGCCGCCTGGCGCATCGCGACCTGCTGGACGGGCCAATTCAGAAAGCGATAGCGAAATTCACCACCGATGGCGTGTGCGCGGAACTGACCAAACTGCGGATGCTGCACGAACGCATCAACAGCTATAGCGATTTCATGAACCATGAGCAGACAAAGCAAATGGGGACCTTGTTCTGGCACGAATATCCCGATGTTGAGCGTTTTCCGTTGGCCAACATTCCCGGCGCGCAACGGCTTGGCGCCAACAAGGCGATGTTGCGTTCCCCGCTGCTCGGCCAGGATACCGCAGAAATCCTGCGCGAGCATGGCTATAGCGGCGCCGAAATCAGCGCGCTTGAGGCGGCAGGCGCCATCAACACGAAACTCGCCGCCGCATGATCCAGGCCGCGCCCATCAAAATCAATCTGCGGAATATCGCCAAACATTTTGGCCGCATTACCGTGCTGGATGGGCTATCGCTTGAGGTTGAGGCCGGCAAGCATCTGGCGTTGATTGGCAGCGCCGCATCGGGCAAAACCGTGCTGCTGAAATGCATTCTTGGCCTGCATTCGATTGATGGCGGCGTCATAGAAGTGGATGGGCAGGAAATCTCATCCCTGAACAGCGGCGAGCGTGAACGGCTGCTTGACCGTTTCGGCGTGCTGTTTCAGCGCTCGGCGCTGTTCGATAGTTTGACGGTGTGGGAAAATATAGCGTTCAAGCGCGTCAACATTGGCCATGTAAGGCGCAAGGACGCGCGCGAGGCGGCGATCATCAAACTGCGCCAGGTTGGCATGAGGCCGGAGACCGCCGATCTGTTGCCATCCAGCCTGTCCGGCGGCATGCAAAAGCGCGTGGCGCTGGCCCGCGCGATCATGGAGCAGCCGGATATTTTGCTGCTTGATGATCCCACCGCCGGGCTTGATCCGATCCTGACCCGCGTCATCAATGAATTGATTGCGCGGCTGGCGTTTGAAACCGGCGCAACATTTATTTCGGTCACCAGCGATATGGATGCGATGCTACGCGATTATCCGGCGGTGGCGATGCTGCATGAGGGGCGCATTATCTGGTCGGGCGCCACCCGGGACATCGCCCATGCGGATAATCCGTATCTTGATCAACTGGTGAATGGCCGCCCGGATGGGCCGATTAAAATGCGGCTGCGCGATCCTGCATTCGAATTAACCCGCTAAACCGTGAGGATGTATGGAAAAGTTTTATTATGAAGTGCATGAGGGCAATGGGCCATACCTGCTGCTGGTGCATGGCATGCTATCTGGCCGCGCGCAATGGTCGCGCAACCTGACGGCGCTGGCCAAGAAAACCCGCCCCGTGGTGGTGGAGTTGTGGGGGCATGGGCGCGCACCCAGCCCGGACGACCCGGCGCTGTACACGCCCGAGGCCATGGTTGCCCAGATAGAGGATATCCGCCGCACATTGGGAGCGGAGAAATGGTTCGTCTGCGGACAGTCGTTTGGCGCCACGGTTACGCTGCGTTACGCATTGCTGTTTCCCGAACGGGTTTATGGGCAGATTTTCACAAACTCAACCTCGGCGCTGGCGACCCCCGATGTAACCAAGGTGATATATGCGGACGTGAACAAGCTGGCCGAGAAATTGATCAGCCGCGGCCAAAAGGGATTGGAGCGCATGCGCATTCATCCGATTCACGCCAAGCGGCTGCCGCCCGGCGCGCAGGAGGAATTAATGAAGGACGCCGAGTTGCTTAACCCGTTGGGCATCGCGAAGCTGTTTTCAATTTCGTCGCCCGCAGCATCGGTGGCCGATGTTGTGGCGGGCACCAAAGTGCCGACGCTTTTGGTGGCGGGCGAACAGGAAGACCGCTTTATTCCGCACCGCCGCTATGGCGAGGCGAACATTCCGGGCCTTGAGGTGGTGGGCGTTGACGCCGGCCACGCCTGCAATATCGGCGCCTCAGACGCCTTCAACACCGCTGTGTTGGATTTTATCGGGCGGCATGGGTGAGTCTGATCGTCATGGCGAGCCGCGAAGCAAAGAATCCCCAATGATTTCATGCAAATCTAGCGCATACCGCATTTAGGTTGAGTCGCCCCACCCACCCCCGGGACCGGCCCATGGCCGGCCCAAGGACAAGCTCTGTCACCCCGCACTCGTTGCGGGTCCATGGTAACAAACTCAGGCCTTCGCTTATGACTCCTGGACCCCGGAATAAATCCGGTGTGACAGGTTGAGGGTAGGGTGTGCCTCAACCTAAATGCGGTATGCTCTAAGCCGCCGTGAACATCGGCACCGCAGTGCCTTCGCCGGTGTCGTAGAACACGACCTTGACCTTTTGCCCGATGGCGAGCTTGTCAAAATCACATTCGACGATGTTGGTGAGGATGGTTGGCCCCTCATCCAGGGTCACATAGGCGATGGTGTAGGGAACCTTGCCTGCGTTGACGCTGTAGCTATAGATCGTCGCCTTGCCCGAACACAGCGCCAGGCGCGTTTTATCGCTGAAGCAGAACGGGCACAATGGGCGCGGATAATAATAATGCTCGCCGCAGCCATCACACTTGCCGACATGTAATTGACCTTTTGCGGTCGCGTCCCAAAACGCCTTGGTTTCGAAATTGACCCGTGGCGCCCGGACTTTTGATTTTGCTTCACTCATGAGTCTTGATTCCCCAGAATAACAGTTCCACTTCCCATGCGCGCACCGAGCAAACCGCCGGTGCCATGCGCCAATGCAATATCGCAGTTAGGCACCTGCACCTTTGGATGCGCTTCGCCGCGAACCTGACGCACAGCCTCCAGCACCTTGGTTATGCCGCCACGGTTGCCGGGATGATTGCTGCACAGGCCGCCGCCATCGGTGTTGAACGGCAGCTTGCCGACGCCGGAAATCAGATTTCCATCGGAGACGAATTTGCCGCCCTTGCCCTTGTCGCAAAAACCCAGATCTTCGATGGTTTCCAGCACGGTGATGGTGAAACTGTCATAGATCGAGGCGTATTTGATGTCGCCTGGTTTGACGCCAGCCTCCTCGAACGCCTTTGGCCCTGACCAACGGGCGCCGGAATAGGTGAGGTCCACTTTGCCGCCCATCAGATGCTTGGGGGATTCGCCTGCGCCCAGAATTTTCACCGCCGGGCGTTTCAGTTTTTTCATGATTTCAGGCGCCACAACAAGCACAGCACCACCGCCATCGGTGATAACGCAGCAATCGTAGCGGTGCAATGGCGAGGCGATCATCGGCGAGTTGACCACATCGGCCACCGTCACCACTTCGCGGCGCAACGCGTGTTCATTGTATTGCGCATGGTGCGAGGCGGCGACCTTGATCCAGGCCAATTGCTCGCTGGTGGTGCCAAACTCATACATGTGGCGCTGGGCGCACATGGCGTACATGTTGACGATGCTTGGCCGGAAGGATTGCTCAAAGCCCGCAGCGGGCGGCGCCTCGCCACCGCCACGGAACCGGGCGTTTTCCTGCGCGTCCGCCGCCGGGCGGCCAGCCAGCGTAATCAGCGCCACCTTGCAATGGCCCGCCGCAATCGCCTGCGCCGCGTGATTGACATGCAGCACATAACTTGAGCCGCCGGTTTCGGTGCTGTCGATCTGGCGCACATTATTGAGCCCCATATATTCGACCAGATCAATGCCGCCCATGCCCGGCGCATCGCCGGCGCAATAATAGGCGTCGATATCATCCTTGCTGAGGCCCGCATCGGCAAGCGCCCCCTTGGCCAGTTCCGCATGTAACTGCGGCAGTGTTTTACCCAACGCCAACCGCGTGGGATGCTCATAAATTCCGCCAATATAGGCCTTTCCCCTGATACTCATCTGCGTTCCCCTGCTGTTCCCTGATGGTTAATTCCAGACCCCGCATTTATGGCGCAACTGGCGGGTCAGAGTCCATGCGTTATCGCCCCTTAAAGTCGCCCGGGCGTTTTTCAAAAAACGCGTTGATCGCCTCCAGATGATCCTCGGTATGGTGCGCAATGCCCTGCATCGCCGCCGACATTTCAAGAATGGTTTCGATATTGCCGTGTTGCGCCTCGCGCAGCAGCACCTTGGTCATGCGCAGCACGTCGGGCGGCTGACGGCATACCCGCGCCGCCAGGGCGCGCGCCTCGTCCATCAACTGTTCATGCGGCACGACCTTGCCCACCAGGCCCCATTGCAGAGCGGTTTGCGCATCGATCAGGTCGGCGGTGTAGAACATCTCGCTCGCCCTGGCCATGCCAATAATCTTTTGCAGGTGCCACGCGCCGCCATCGCCGGGATTGAGGCCAAGCTTCAGAAACGTCACTGCGAACTGTGCACGTTCAGAGGCAATCCGCATATCGCACAGACAGGTAATGTCGCAGCCAAGCCCGACCGCCGCGCCATTGACCGCCGCAATCACCGGCACTTCGATACTGCGCACCGCGCGCACGATGCGGTGCACGCCGGTGCGATAGCGTTTGCGCGCATCAGTGGGAGAAGCGCCGCGCGTACCCTGCCCGCCGCCACGATCCCCCATATTGCGCACATCGCCGCCGGTGGAGAAATGCTTGCCCGCGCCGGTAAGGATCACCGCGCGCACGTCATTGTCATTGTTGATGCGATCCGCCATCTGTTGCCAGATTTCCAGATCGCCCGGCAAGCCGAGTGAATTGCGCAGTTCTGGCCGGTTCAGGGTCAAGGTGACCACATGCCCGGATTTCTCAAACGCTAACAATGGCCCCATTGTCTGGCTCATTTTCCCCTCCTGCGGGCAAGAATTCTATCTGTCCCGGTTAGCTCCGGCTTGATGCATGGCGTCCCCGGCGCGATTCGAACGCACGGCCCCCAGATTAGGAATCTGGTGCTCTATCCTGCTGAGCTACGGGGACAGCAACCAGAGACTAGCAGGATTTTACCCGTCAGGGTAGCCATGGCATCCCCGTTCTTGATATGATCCTCGATCCAATAGGGTTTAGCTTATCACGCGATGCAAGCCCGCAATCAGGTCACAACCGCTATATGACAGCAAACCAGATATACGAGACGATTGCGCAATCCGGTGTGCGGCCAGAGATGGTGTTCTTGTGCTTGCGTTCAAATGGCAAGAAAATCTCAAGCCGGTGGTGCGAAGCAGGCGCATGGCGCCAGGCGCTGCAGAAAATATACGCGGAAGCCGTGAAGACCAGCCAAGCCACAGTCGAGGTATGCCTAGCGCATGGTGGCTCCAGCACAACATTCAATGGTCTGCCAGGCAATCGCTTCCGCGGGCTTAAAGCCGTTGAATTCGAGTGCAGCGGCAAGGCAATGATGTTAAGCCCGACTGAAATGATCGCCAGAAATTTAAGTTTCGAGCAGGCATGGAAAAAATTTCTTGAAGAGAATGAACTCGATGAAACAAAGGCGCGCAAACTCGCCAAACTGCAAATTTATCAGGTTGCGCAATTTTTGGTTACGGTTGGCGAAACTATAAAAATTACTAAAATGTTCCGGGGCAATGAGATACGCCCGCTCGCGATGGTAAACGCTGCCGCCTGCGCTGAACTAACCCGCACGATGGCGGAGTGCATGTCCAAATATGTCCAGGAAGACGGGCGCCTGAGCTACAGCTATTGGCCGAGCCGGGGAGTTGAGGGGCGCGGCAATAATATGATACGCCAGTTCATGGGCACCGTCTGCCTGTTCAAGATGGCGCAATTTTATAACTCGGAAAATTACAAAGCTCTCGCCGAGCGTAATCTGAAATATAATTTCAAAAATTTCTACCGGCTGGAAAATGGGCTGGGGCTTATCGAAGAGGGCCTTAAAGTGAAACTTGGCGCTGTCGCGCTTGCCGCCCTTGCCACGATAGAAAGTTCAGAAGAACAATTTACGGAGCGGCTTTTCGCCACGACACTTCATTTATCGCAAAGCGACGGCGCATTCCGCACATTTTACGCGCCGCCTGAGCGTAATGACTGCCAGAATTTTTATCCAGGCGAGGCTTTGCTGTTCTGGGTTAGTTATTACCTGAGCACAGGCAATCACAGCTTGCTGGATAAAATTAAAAAAAGCTTTTTGTATTACCGCGACTGGTATCGAAATGATTCAAATCCAGCTTTTATCCCGTGGCACACGCAGGCGTATTATTTACTGTGGCGAAAGCTTGGGGATGACAGCTATCGCGATTTTATTTTTGAAATGAACGACTGGCTTTTACCTGTTCAACAGTGGGAAAGCGCCAAGAGCCCCGACGTGCAGGGACAGTTTTACGACCCAGATCGCCCGTTCGGCCCGCCGCACGCCTCATCCACTGGCGTGTATCTTGAAGGTTTGATAGACGCCTATGAGCTTGCCCGGCTTTGCCATGACGAACATAGAATGCAAAACTATGGCCTGGCTATCTTGCGCGGCGTCAGAAGCGTCATGCAGCTTCAATATGCGGACGATGTTGATATGTTTTATATTTCAAAGAAGGATATGGTGCGAGGCGCCATAAGAACCACCGTCTATAACAACGTCATCCGCATAGACAATATTCAGCACAATCTTATGGCGATGATGAAAATATTGAAAAGCGGCATATTTGAAAACAAGGCCCTGCTGGAACCGCCGCACTAAACGCCAATCCGCCACTGATGTCTCTGGTGCTATCTGGGCAAAATGACCCTTTAACAGCATCATCGCCAGCTTGCCGGGGCGGGGTGTGACGCCTATGATGCGCGCCTGACACTACAAGATTGGAACATATATGTTGACTGCCATGCGCAAAGGCGCCGGGGGCTGGATAGCCCGTATCTTCATGGGAATATTGGTGCTCAGTTTCGCCGTTTGGGGCATTGCGGACTTTTTGACGGGCGCCGCCCAAAGACCGCTGGCTGAAGTTTCCGGCACACAGATCAGCGGGCAGGAATTCAGCGCCGAATTCCGGCGCGAATTGCAGCGCCTGCAACAGGCGCGTGGCGCTGATTTTGACGCCGCGCGCGCCCGTGAGGCGGGTTTTGACAAGGAGGTTCTGCGCCAGATGATTGTGCGCATGATGTTCGACAAGCATGCGCGTGAATTGGGCCTGACCACGGCGGACGCCACCGTCGCCCAGAGCATCAAGGAGGATGCAAACTTCAAAGACTCTTTCGGCATGTTTGATCGCATGAGCTTTAACCGCACATTGCAAGATAATGGATTTAGGGAATCCGTGTTCGTCGAACGGATACGTGACGATATGACGCGCCGGCAACTGATCGCAGTCATTACTTCTGGCGCGGAACCGCCCAAAAGCATGGTGGAGGCTGTGTTGCGCCGTTACAACGAACAACGCAGCGCCGAGGTGCTGTTCATTCCGCAAACCGCCATCGCCGTCCCGCCAAAACCCGCCGAGAGCGAACTGGAAAAATTTTATCAAGCCAACGCGGAGCTATTCACCGCGCCTGAAACACGCGGCGTTAGCTTTCTGACTTTCAAGCCTGATGATCTCGCTGCTGGAATTAAAATCAGCGATGAAGATTTACATACTGAATACCAGGCGCGGCTGGCGGATTTCACCATCATCGGCATGCGCAATCTGGAGCAATTTGTGCTCGACGATGAGGCGAAGGCGAATGAGGCGATTGCCAAGCTCAGAGCGGGCGCGGATTTCCGCAAAATCGCCAAGCAATATGCAGGGCTCGAACCAGATGATCTGAAATTACTCGAAGTCACCAAGCAAGATCTGCTGCCGGAAACAGCGGATGCGATCATGGCGCTTAAGGAGCGAGAAACCGGCGGGCCATTCAAATCACCGCTTGGCTGGCAGATTGTAAAAATAACCGCGTTGCGCGAGGAACGGATTCCAGAATTTGCCGAAGTGCGCGATAGGCTGGTGAAAGAAACAGCGCTAAACCGGGCCAGTGACCTGATGGTGGAACTGACCAATAAGCTTGAAGACGCCCGCGCAGGTGGAGCGAGCCTCGAAGAAGCGGCGGCTGAATTCGGCCTGAAGCTGCGCAAAATCCCGCAGGTTGACCGCAATGGGAATGACGCAGGCGGCAATCCCGTGGCTGAACTGCCGGCGGATCCAAATTTCATAACCGATATTTTCGCCACTAACGCGGATGCGGAAAGCGATCTGCGCGAAAACAAGGAAGGCGGTTATTACGTCATCCGGGTGGATGTGGTTACAAAGGCTGCGCTGCGCCCGCTTAATGAAGTGCGCAAGGATGTGGAATCAGCCTGGCGCGCGCAACGCACCGGCGAGGAATTGCAACGCCTTGCCGATGAGTCGCTCAACCAAATAAAAGCAGGCGTTGCGCTGGCGAAAATCGCTGCGCAACGCAAACTGAAACTGCTAACGGCGGGCCCCTTTGGGCGGGATTATAAAGATGATCATTTGAGCGCTGGAGCGGTGACAAAATTATTCGCAGAACAACAAGGTGGCGTTATTACAAGCCCCGCGCCGCAAGGCGGGATTGTGCTGGCGCGCTTGAGCAAAATCTCACCGGCTGATTTAACCACCCAAGCGGAGATAGTGGCGCAAGGGCGAAAAAAACTCGGCGAGGCCATGCAAACCGATATTCTGGCGCAATACCAAAGCGTTCTCGAACGTGATTACCAGGTCAGCATAAATGAAAACCAGCTCACGAACATCAGTGATGAGCAATAACGATGCGCGTTGAACCTGAATTTGACGCCTTCACCAAGATGTATGATGCGGGCGCGCCGCAAGCCGTGTGGACCAATCTGGTTGCTGACCTGGATACGCCCGTTTCGGTCATGCTTAAGCTGGCGCACGGGCAGCCCTACAGTTTTTTGTTTGAGTCCGTAGAGGGCGGCGCCGCGCGCGGGCGCTATTCCTTTATCGGCATGAAACCGGATCTGATCTGGCGCTGCCGGGCTGATCGCGCCGAGATCAATTCAAAGGCGCGTGATTTTCCAGACGCCTGGGAGTCCTGCGCGGAAGGCGCGCTCGATTCCCTGCGCAAACTGGTGCGCGAGATGCGGCTCGATCTGCCCGCCGGCCTGCCCCCAATGGCGGCCGGCCTATTCGGCTATATGGGTTATGACATGGTGCGGCTCATGGAGAAATTGCCGCCGCCCAATCCTGATCCGCTTGGCCTGCCGGATGGTGTTTTCATGCGTCCCACCATCATGGTGATTTTCGATTCCGTCAAAGACACAATAAGCGTGGTGACGCCGGTCTGGCCCGCAAAAGACGTGAATGCGCGCGCTGCTTATGCAAGAGCCGCCGAACGGCTTAGCGATGTGGTTGCGGATTTTGAAAAACCGCTGCCGCACACCGCCAATTACCGGCTGGACAGCCTCGCTACGCTGCCGGAACCGCAATCAAATACAACCCGCGCGGAATATCACGCCATGGTCGAGCGGGCGAAGGAATATATCCGCGCCGGAGATATATTTCAGGTGGTGCCAAGCCAACGCTTTAGCCTGCCGTTTGAATTGCCGCCATTTGCGCTGTATCGCGCGCTGCGGCGGATTAATCCCTCACCCTATATGAACTTTCTGGATTTTGGCGATTTCGCCATTGTCGGCTCCAGCCCCGAGATACTGGTGCGGTTGCATGACAATGTGATCACCATCCGCCCGCTGGCGGGATCGCGCCCGCGCGGCGCCACACCAGAGCAAGACGCCGTAATGGCGCATGAACTGATCAATGACGAAAAAGAACGGGCCGAGCATTTGATGCTGCTCGATCTTGGCCGCAACGATGTCGGCCGCGTGTCGCGGATTGGCAGCGTCAAGGTCACCGGCCAATTCATGACCGAATATTATTCCCACATCATTCATCTGGTGTCGAATGTGGAAGGCCGGATTGCGCCGGAATATGATGCAATCTCAGCCCTATGCGCCGGCTTTCCAGCAGGCACAGTCAGCGGCGCGCCAAAAATCCGGGCGATGGAAATCATCGACGAACTGGAAAAAGAAAAACGCGGCGTCTATGCCGGATGCGTCGGTTATTTCTCCGCCAATGGCTCGATGGATAACTGTATCGCGATCAGAACCGCGGTAGTCAAAGACAAGGCGCTGTATTTTCAGGCGGGCGGCGGCGTGGTCGCCGACAGCGATCCGGAAGCCGAATATCAGGAATCCATCACCAAGGCCAGGGCGCTGGTGCGCGCGGCGGAAGAGGCTGTGCGTTTTGCCTCAGCCGCCAGCAAGGGGCAGTAACCCATAGCAGGTTGCTGGGCAAAACTTCAGTGACCGGTCAGCTTGACACACTTCAGAAATTGTGCATTAATAATGCATAAAATGTTCGTTTTTTGTCTAGACCATGTTCGGATCACATGGTCGAGTTGATATTTTAGTGCCATTTTAGCCTTTACGGTGTCACGCGACTCCGTAAAGGCACCCGAAAATGCGGTTAAAAAAAAGCCAGAGCGTTTTGAAAGCTGCTGAAAATGCTCTGGCTTTTATATCTGGCCGCGTTTTTGACCGGAAAACCCGGTCCGGGTTTTCCTAAAAACGCTCTAGGAGTTAACCCCTATGTCGACCGCCGCCCATGCAGTTCCTACGTTTGGCTCAAACTTTGACGATTTTCTGAAGTTTCTCCATGAGGATGGTGCAGGCGCCTCGACGCTTTCGCCGAATCGCTTCAGTGAAATATTGAGCATTGATATGCAGACGCTGGCCAGACAGGCGCGGGTCCACCGCAATACACTCAGCCGCACCCCTGGGTCAGAAAGCGTACAGCGCTTTCTTCGCGAAGTGCTCCGGGTGCTAAGGGCGGCAACCGACCTGTCGGGCAATGTCGACCGGGCAATATCCTGGTATCGCAACGCGCCACTTTCCACATTCGACTACACAACGGCTGAACATTTGGTTGCAAGTGGACGTACTGACGACTTGCTGCGCTACATCCAGTCGCTTGAAGCCGGGGCGGTGGGATGATCCCTGCGCGGCTGGACAATGCGACGGTCTATCGAATGCATGATCCGAAATGGGCCGTTACACCAACCAGTGGAGCGGGCGCGGCGAAGCATGGCGGTCGAGTCAACCGTCCAGGCGTGGAAGCTCTCTACCTGGCGCTGGACAGTATTACAGCGATTCAGGAATATCAGCAGCTATCCCCGCTGTTACAACCCGGCACACTAACCAGCTACCAACTAACGGCGGGGCCGGTTGCCGATTTCCGGCAAGGCTACTCTGCGTCTTCCTGGAAGCCGTATTGGCAGGACTTCGATTGCGATTGGCGTGACTTGTGGTTTAACAAACGTGCCGAGCCGCCAAGCTGGATCATAGGCGATGAAGTAATTGCCGCTGGCGTCAAGGGGATTCTGTTCCCATCGCAAATGTCCAATGGGGGAGTGAACCTAGTTTTATATCCCAAGATATTTGACTCGATCGTCGTTTACGATCCTCACAGCGCGCTACCGCTCGATCAAACCGCTTGGGACAAATGAGCGCAATTGCACAGCCAAGAAGCCGTTCGCTTCGCGACCGCCGCAGGCAAGGGGCAGTAGACGTTATTCGCCCGTAAGTGCTGCGCTATCCAGCCTGCGCCTGGCGTTTAGCATCGCCGACAGCGGCACAAGCCTAAAGCCCCGCGCCTCGGCCTCCTGCGCCCACTGGCGCAACTCCGCCAATGTCGCGTCATGGGGATGCCCGATTGCAATGGCGAAGCCAGTGCGCCGTGCGGCGTCTTCAGTCTTTAGTAACTGCGCACGGATATTTTCCGCCGAAATGATGTTATCAAGAAAAATATCGCGCTCCACAACCGGCACGCCCATGCTGCGGCCGATTGCCCCAGCAACCGTCCGCGGCCCTGTGCGAGAATCAAGAAACATCAATCCCCGTTGACGCAAGACCGCGTGCAGCCCGTGCATCGCATCCTGATTTTGAGTCAGCAGGCTGCCCATATGGTTGTTAACGCCGATATAGCCTTTGAACTGGACCAGATTCCAGTGCAGCCTTTGGTTAAACGCCTCAGCAGATAGGGAGCCAAGCAACGCCTGCGGGCCGGGGTCGGTGCCGCTCGCCGACTCCATCGGCAAATGCAGCAGGATTTCGTGACCGCTCGCCGACGCCGCCGCCGCCACCCGCGCGGCATGCGGCGCGTAGGGCAGCACCGCCAAAGTAACCGGGGCCGGAAGGGATAACACGGCGTCAACCCGCCGCGGGCTGACGCCAACGTCATCAATGACAATAGCGATTAACGGCAAATTAAGGGCATTCTCCGGCGCGGCCATCGCATGCTGTTCCCAAGCCTGCGGCCCTGCACTCCGGCGATATGATTCAGCCAGGCAAGGCTGCAAACTGGCCGCAAAGCCCGCCAGCAAGAAAAATATGGAACGCAAAGAATGAGAAGGAATATATCCCGTCAATATCCTAAATCCTGAGAGTGGTCGGCCTCCAACTACTATATATGGAATCTGATTCCCACAATGCCATATGCGGACAAGACAGAAATGAAGCCCAATGGTATAGGGGAGAGCGGGTTAATTTTCCGCCCAGGCGGTCCCACTTAATATGGCGCCAAAAGAGACGAGGCTAACACATTGACTGAAGCGCTGAAGCTGCCTGAAAACGCCGCCAAGCAAGATGTGTATGAAGCCGTCATGCCGCAGATCCGGGCGGTGGTGGAGGGCGTCGATGACCTAATCGCCAATCTGGCCAATATCGCCGCCATTTTGAAACAGGCTTTTGACTTTCACTGGGTGGGGTTCTACCGGACGACCAGGCCCGGAACGCTGACCTTGGGGCCGTTTCAGGGTCCGCTTGCCTGCGTCACCATTGCATTTGGGCGGGGCGTATGCGGCGCGGCAGCGGCCACACAAAAAACCCTGATAGTGCCCGATGTGGATAAGTTCCCCGGCCATATCGCCTGTAGCAGCTTGTCAAAATCGGAAATTGTCGTGCCGCTGGTGCATAATGGCGAAACCCGCCTGGTGCTTGACGCCGACAGCAGCGAGCTTTTCGGATTCGATGAAACCGATCAAGCCTATCTTGAACAGATCGTCGAGATCATCGCCCAGCAGCATTACAGCAATGCGGTTAGTGGGGCGGCGGGGAGTGTTCAGGTTTCTTGAGCCGCATATTCTGTGATAAGGTGCCTGATGCTAATCCTGATCGATAATTATGACAGTTTTACCTACAACCTGGTGCACTTCCTGGGTGAACTGGGGGCTGTCACCCGCGTTGTCCGCAATGACAAAATCACGCCGGAGGAGGTTATTGCCCAGCGCCCGTCCGGCATCGTCATTTCACCTGGCCCATGTGACCCAGACCAGGCGGGGATTTGCCTTGAGCTGATCGCCAAAGTGAACGGCGCCATCCCGATTCTTGGCGTCTGCCTGGGGCATCAATGCATCGGCCAGGCCTATGGCGGGCGAATCGTGCGAACCAATCCAGTGATGCATGGCAAGCTGAGCGCGATCACGCACATAAACAGCGGCGTGTTCAAAGACATGCCGACAGAATTTCAGGCGACTCGCTATCATAGCCTGGTGATTGAGCGGGCCAGCCTGCCCGCCTGCCTGGAGGTCACGGCGCACACATCTGACGGGGTGATCATGGGGGTCGCGCATCGCACCCATCCGGTGCATGGGGTGCAGTTCCACCCGGAAAGCATCGCCTCGCAGTTTGGCCACCACTTGCTGCGCAATTTCCTGCTGCTCACCGGCCAGAACGTTGCAGCCTGGACAGAAGCATGAGTGATTTTAAGTCACTGCTCGCCCATGCCGCCAACGGCGAGGCGCTCAATCTGGCGCAAGCGCGCCGCGCCTTTGAGATCATTATGACGGGCGAAGCAACCCAGGCGCAGATCGGCGGCTTTCTGATGGCGTTGCGGGTGCGCGGCGAGACCGTGGATGAAATCACCGCCGCCGCCAGCGTGATGCGTGAGAAAGCCTTGCGCGTTGAAGCGCCTGCCGACGCCATCGACACCTGCGGCACCGGCGGCGACGCCTCCGGCACGTTCAATATTTCTACTGGCGCGGCGTTTGTGGTGGCGGCATGCGGTGTGCCAGTGGCCAAGCATGGCAATCGCGCACTGTCCTCGAAAACCGGTTCAGCGGACGTGCTAATGGCGCTGGGCGTTAATATCGACACTCCGCCAGAGGTGGTTGCTGAATGTATCCGCCTGGCTGGTCTCGGTTTCATGATGGCGCCGCGGCACCATGGCGCAATGAAGCATGTGAGCGCGGCGCGGGTTGAACTGGGCGCCCGAACCATCTTCAATCTGCTGGGACCGCTCTCCAATCCTGCTGGCGCGCGGCGGCAATTGATTGGCGTTTTTTCCCGGCAATGGGTGGAACCGCTGGCGCAGGTGCTGGACAATCTCGGCGCGGAGCGCGCCTGGGTCGTGCACGGCTCTGACGGGCTGGATGAAATTACCACCACCGGGCCAAGCTATGTGGCGGCGCTGGAAAACGGTCACATCAGAAGTTTTGAGATCACCCCTGCCGATGCCGGCTTGCCTGTGGCGGAAGCCATCGAGCTCCTGGGCGGCGATAGCGAGGCCAATGCCGCCGCCATCCGTCATTTGCTGGCCGGACACAAGGGCGCCTACCGCGATATTGTGCTGTTTAACGCCAGCGCGGCGCTGATTGTGGCGGGCAAAGCCAGCGATCTGAAAGCAGGCGTTACGCTGGCCGCCAACGCCATCGCCAGCGGCGCAGCGGCAAAGGTTCTGGCGCGTCTTGTTGCGGTCTCCAACGGCAAGCCAGCCCCGTGAGCGATATATTAGGCAAGATTGGCGCGTATAAGCTGCAAGAAATCGCCGCAGCCAAGGCCACACTGCCGCTAGCGCACATGGAGGCGATGGCGCAATCCGCCCCGCCGGTGCGTGGTTTTATACAGGCCCTGCAAGCAAACGTGGCGCGCGGCGCCTATGGCCTGATCGCCGAAATTAAAAAGGCCAGCCCATCAAAAGGTCTGATCCGCGCTGATTTTCATCCGGCAGACCTGGCGCGGGCCTATTCGGCGGGTGGCGCCGCCTGTCTTTCCGTGCTCACCGACACGCCATCGTTTCAGGGCGCCCCGGAATTTCTGACCCAGGCGCGCGAGGCGGTTTTGCTGCCGGTGCTGCGCAAGGATTTCATGTATGATCCCTATCAGGTGGTCGAGGCGCGCGCGCTTGGCGCGGACTGTATTTTGATTATTATGGCCGCTGTTTCGGACGCCCAGGCGGCGGAGTTAGAAAGCGTGGCGCAGCGCTGGAATATGGACGTTCTGGTTGAAGTGCATGACGCCGATGAGCTTACCCGCGCACTTAAACTATCTAGCAAGATGATTGGTATAAATAACCGCAATCTAAAAACCTTTAAGACATCGCTTGAAACGACAATCGGCTTAAAAAAGCACATTCCTGCTGACCGGCTGGTGGTCGGTGAAAGCGGCCTTGCCACGCCCGCAGACCTGGCGCGTTGTGCGGCTATCGGCGTCAACTGTTTTCTGGTGGGTGAGAGCCTGATGCGCCAAAACGATGTGGAAGCCGCCACAAGGGCGCTGCTAAGCAAGGTACGTTAATGCCGCGCAAACGCCTTACCCATTTCGACGATAAGGGCAATGCGGCAATGGTTGACGTTGCGGGCAAGGCCGAAACAGCCCGCATCGCCATCGCCCACAGCAGCATCACCATGCAGCCGGAAACCTTGCAGTTAATTATTGGCGGCAATGTGAGCAAGGGGGATGTGCTGGGCGTTGCGCGTCTGGCCGGCATCATGGCGGCAAAGCGCACCGCCGATCTGATCCCGCTCTGCCACCCTCTGGCGCTGACGCAAGTTAGCATCGATCTGGCTCCCAATACGAAAAAGCATCAAATCGAGATCACCGCCACGGCTAAATTGACGGGACGAACGGGCGTGGAAATGGAAGCCCTGACAGCGGCTTCCATCGCTGCGCTGACAATTTACGACATGTGCAAGGCGGTGGATCGCGGCATGCGCATCGGTCCCACTTATCTTAAACACAAGTCGGGCGGCGCGTCCGGTGTCTATACCGCGTCATGAGTAATGCGCGCCCGCCACTGATGCCGGTAGCAGAGGCCCTGGAGCGGATTTCCTGGGCGATGCGGCCTGTTGCGCCGGAAATAGTCGGCATCGCCGACGCGCTGGGCCGCGTTCTGGCGGAACCGGTGACGTCAAGGCGAACCCATCCGCCGTTCGCCGTTTCCGCCATGGATGGCTATGCGGTGCGCAGCAGCGATGTGGCGCAACTTCCCGCACAGCTTACAATCATAGGGCAGGCCCCCGCCGGGGCTTCGTTTTTGAGAACGTTAGGACCTGGGCAAGCGGTGCGTATCTTTACCGGCGGCGCAGTTCCCCAGGGGGCGGACGCCATTGTCATTCAGGAAGACACCACCGCAACGGGTGATCAGGTGACTGTTCAGCAGCCCATCACGCCCGGAAAACATATCCGCCTGGAGGGGCTGGACTTTCGAACCGGTGACGTGCTGCTGGCGGCCGGACGCCGGCTTGGGCCGCGCGATGTGGCGCTGGCCGCCGCGATGAATGTTCCCTGGCTGGCGGTGCGCCGCAGGCCGCGCGTGGCGCTGCTGGCTACCGGCGACGAACTGGTGCGTCCGGGCGAGCCGATCGGGCCGGATCAGATTGTCAGCTCGAACAGCCTGGGGTTGGCGGCGATCATCAAGGCGGCTGGCGGGGAGGCCATTGATCTTGGCATTGCCGCCGATAATCGTTTGTCGCTGCGCACGATGGCGGCGGGCGCGCGCGGCGCCGACATGCTGATCACGCTCGGCGGCGCGTCAGTTGGCGATCATGATCTGGTGCGCAGCGTGCTGGGCGAAGCCGGCCTGAAGATTGATTTCTGGAACATCGCCATGCGCCCGGGCAAGCCGCTGATCTTTGGCCATATCCTTGAGACGCCACTGATCGGCCTGCCCGGGAATCCAGTGTCCGCCCTGGTGTGCGCGTTGTTGTTCGTGCGTCCGGCGCTCAGCGCCATGCTCGGCGAAAGCAATCCCAAGCCCTATCCCAGCAAGGCGGTGCTCGGCGCGGATCTGAGAGCCAACGACAACCGGCAGGATTATCTGCGCGCCAGCCTCAGCGCCGATGGGATCGCCACCGCGTTCGCGGTGCAGGACAGCGCCATGTTGTCCAGCCTGGCGCGGGCAGATTGCCTGATCATCCGCGCGCCATTTGCGCCCCAAGCCAAGGCGGGGGATATGGTGCAGGTGTTGCTGCTGGATACGGATTAGCTTGCTGTTGCGTTTAGCAGGCAAGCCGCCAATTTCGAAAAATAACTGATTTGGCGCTTGACACATTCCATGAACCAAACTAGAACAGGCATTGCGTCTACCGCTTTTGTTCTTGAAATGGCTTCACGGGAGGGGGCAGAACATGCTGACCAGCAAACAATATGAGCTGCTGATTTTCATCCATGAGCGGATTCGCGAAAGCGGCATTTCGCCCTCTTTCGATGAGATGAAGGACGCGCTTGATCTGAAATCCAAGTCGGGCATTCACCGGCTGATCAACGCGCTGGAGGAACGCGGGTTTATCCGGCGTCTGCCAAACCGGGCGCGGGCGCTGGAGGTGCTGCGCCTGCCTGACAATGTGACTTCGCCGGTAACCCAGAGGGCGCGGGGCTTTTCGCCCAATGTCATTGAGGGCAGCCGCACCGCCTTCACCAAGCTGGCGCCCGCCGCGCGGTCCGGTACGGCAAACGAGATTCTCAATATTCCGCTGCTTGGTCGCATCGCCGCAGGCACGCCGATCGAGGCGCTGGAGGACCGTTCCACCACCATTGGCTTTCCCGCCGATCTGCTGGCGGGCGGTCAGCATTTCGCGCTTGAGGTGCAGGGCGATTCGATGATTGACGCCGGAATTCTTGATGGCGATATTGCGCTCGTCAAACAATGCGACACGGCTGAGAATGGCGCGATTGTCGTCGCCCTGGTGGATGGGACCGAGGCGACACTCAAACGGTTACGCCGCAGGGGCGCGTCGATTGCGCTGGAGCCCGCTAATCCCCAGTACAAAACCCGCATTTGCGGACCTGATCAGGTCACCGTGCAAGGACAGCTTGTCGGCATCTACCGAAAATATCATTAGACTCTACTCAACCGCCGCAGTCCAAGGCCTATGTCCGCGTTGCCCGGCGACAGTTTCGACACGGGGGCGGGGATGCTCGAACCACACGGCGTGCGCACCGCCGCGCAGCAGATCAAACCGGTCAATCAGCAGTTTCGCCGAGGGACAACCGCGAACCAGAATATTCGCAATCACTATATCCGCTGAACGGCAACTTTCCGCCAGCGCCATGCCATCGCGCACATAGGCGACGATCCAGCCATCACGCCCGGTGAACATGCAAGCTTGCGCGTCGCAAGCCGCATGGGAGGAAGTGGCGGCAGCGGGCAAGGACAGCGCCACGCCCTCGGCTTTCGACCATTCGCTGCGCGCATGTTTGGCGGTGCGCACTGAATTAAGCAGCATGCCGCCATCCGGCCCGCGCACCGCGATCAGCTTGCCCTCGCCATCCACCAATATATCGGGACGCGGGCCAAACGGCGCCAGCAACAAGCCACCCGCCAGCAAGACCAGGCCAAACCACCGCCATGGTCTTGACCACAAGCAAAGCCATAGTCCGCCGCCAACCGCAAGCAGCAAGGAAATCAACGGTGGTTGCGCCACCATTGCGGTTGCCCCCGGTAACGCCGCAACCTGTTTGGCAATGCTGATCATCCACTCAACGCCAATGCCCATCGGATACAGCGCCAAGCGCTCCAAACCAAATGGCATAAGGGCGAACGCCGCCACCGCCCATGGCATGATCCACAGCCCGGTGAGCGGCACCGCCAGCATATTTGCAAGCAGGCTGAACATTCCAATCCGATGGAAATGAAAAGCGATCAGCGGCGCAGTAGCTAATCCGGCAATCAGACTGGTAAGCGCCAGCCCCCCGACATAGCGCGCGCCCCTGACGATCACGCCTGATTCGTCTGCGCGTTGCGTTTGGCGCGAGGACACCCACTCATACATCGCCACCAAAGCGATCACTGCGGCAAATGAGAGTTGAAAGCTCGCATTGTGCAGGCTTTCCGGCGCGCTCAGCAGAATGAAGGCGGCGGCGATGGCGATCAGGCGCATCGAAATGCCCAACCGGTCAAACACGACCGCCATCAACACCAGCCCGGTCATGACAAACGAGCGCACCGTCGGGATCGATGCGCCGGAAATGAACAGGTACAGAAAAGTGCCTAATAGCGCCGCCAGCGCCGCCCATTTTTTTATCGGATACCGCAGCGCCACGGACTCGCTAAGCGCCAGCGCGCCGCGAATGCCGAAAAAAACTATCCCCGCCAGAAATCCCAGATGCAAGCCGGAGATGGACAGCAAATGCACCAACCCGGAATCCCGCATGGCGAGATTGACCGGGGCGGAGATTGCGCCGCGCTCACCCGTCATCAAGGCGGCCGAAACAGGCCCCGCTTCGCCTGGAATGGCCGCAATGATACGCTGGGTCAGCCGGTCGCGCAGGGCGGCAAGCCAGATTTCCCCGCGCCTGAAAATATCCGGCGCGCTTTCCCGCACTAAGCGTTGTGGAGGCCCGTATGCAAAACCCACCGCGCCGATGCGCTCGAACCATAACATTCTGGCGTAATCAAAACCGCCCGGCATGACAGGACCGGGCGGCGGCATCAGCACGCCACGCAAACGGATCGTATCGCCTGGCTGCAAGCCATCGCCAGCGGTCTTGCCCAGCAGCTTAACACGAACTCGTTCGGGGATATTCAAAGCTTCGACGCGATCAATGCTGTGCGGCGCAATCAGTAACCGCGCGCCAGTGTCAAGTCGCTCCAGCGACACCAATTGCCCCTCGATGGCCACTGGCCCAATACGCTTGGCGAGTATTGGCGCCGTATGGGTAAGCACACGAAACTGCGCCGCCGCAAAGCCAGCCGCCATAAGGAGCAGCGCCAAAACGAAGTGCTGCATCGCCTGCTGTGCGTGGCGGCAAACCAGATACAGGATCAGCAGAACGCCGCAGGCCAGTCCGCCACTCCAGGGGGGAGGTTCGGTATCCAGAAAGAAATAGCCGCCAACACCGATGCCGATCAGCACCGGCGCCCACACTATCCAGCGCGGCCGCTCGGAGAGAAAATCCTCGGCCACATCCAAGGCAAGCTGGCGCGCGCCCAAAAAGGCGGGGACAAATCGTGATTGCAGCGCCGCCAGCGCCATTTCCCTATCCCCCTACTTAACCAGTTGGCCTCAGTGTGCTAAACAAGCCTGCCAGATGCAATCGAATCCGGCTTAGTAAGGTAAACCCATGTCCAACCCCCATCCGGTCATTACCCGCTTCGCCCCCTCGCCGACTGGTTTCCTGCATATTGGCGGGGCGCGCACGGCGCTGTTTAATTGGCTGTTTGCGCGCCATCATGGCGGCTCTTTCCTGCTGCGCATCGAGGACACCGACCGCGAGCGCTCTACCCAGGCGGCGATTGACGCCATCCTTGAGGGCATGGCGTGGCTTGGCCTTAATCCCGATGCGCCGCCCGTGTTTCAGTTCGCCCGCCGCGAGCGGCATGCGGAAATAGCGATGCGCCTGCTGGCCAAAGGCCAAGCCTATTATTGCTATTGCACCCCAGAAGAGCTAGAGGCCATGCGGGAGACCGCGCGCGCCCAGGGGCAGCCGCCAGTCTATAACGGCCTTTGGCGGGACCGCGATCCCGCTGAGGCCCCGCACGGCGCGCCGCCAGTGGTGCGCCTCAAATCGCCCCAGACCGGAAGCACGATGGTCGCTGATCAGGTGTTAGGGGAGATAACCTTTAACAACGCGCAACTGGATGATTTTGTGCTGTTGCGCAGCGATGGCACGCCGACCTATATGCTCTCGGTGGTGGTTGATGATTTTGATATGGCGATCACCCATGTGATCCGTGGCGATGATCATCTGACCAATACGGCGCGGCAATTACAAATCTATCAGGCCATGGACTGGCGAACGCCGGTTTTCGCCCACCTGCCAATGATCCTTGGCCCGGACGGGGCAAAGCTGTCAAAACGGCATGGCGCGCTGGGCGTGGAGGCCTATCGCGACATGGGCTATCTGCCCGCGGCGTTGCGCAACTATCTGCTGCGGCTTGGCTGGGCGCATGGCGATGATGAAGTCATCTCGACGGAGCAGGCGATCACATGGTTCGATCTGGCGGGGGTTGGCAAATCCCCGTCCCGGTTTGATTTCGCCAAACTGGAAAACCTGAACGGGATTTATCTGCGCGACACGCCTGCCGCAGCCCTGATGCAAGACGTGATTGACGTGATTGCCAGGCTTGATGGCCATGTGGTGGATGGGCCAGGCCGGGAGCGGCTTGAAATTGCGCTGCCGGGGCTGGCGCCACGCGCCACCAATCTGGTTGAACTGGCAGGGAATGCACGCTTTTTATTCGCCAAAAGGCCGCTGACAATGGATGAAAAAGCCGCCAAACTATTGAACCCGCAGGCGCGGGAGATGTTGCGCTCACTCCTAGAGTTATTTTCAGAAACTGCGGCCTGGAGCGTTGATAAGCTTGAAGCCGTGGTTCGCGCGGCAGCCGAGGCGCACGGGGTTAAGCTTGGCCAAGTGGCGCAGCCGTTGCGGGCGGCATTGACCGGTTCGACAATCTCACCGGGAATTTTTGACGTGCTTTTCGCCCTGGGGAAGGAAGAAAGCATTGCCCGAATAAAGGATCAGGCTGCTATAGAAGTTTGAAATCTAGAGCAACTTTATTTGATCAGATTGAACCTCATGGTTCAATCTGGTCGCATGTTGCTCTAGAGCAATCCGCATTAAGTTCGAGCCATGAGGCTCGAACCTAATAAAGAAAATTGCTCTAGATTTTAATGTGTTAGAGCAGCTTTCCGCGATTAAGTGGGGGCACTTCGTTACTCCACTTAATCGCGGGCTGCTCTAGTCTGGTGCATTCAACCGCCTGCGGGATTGCCTGCCAGAATTTTAATTTGTTCACAGGGGTAATATGAGAATTGCTATTATTGGTTCGGGAATATCCGGGCTAGGCGCCGCTTGGCTGCTGCATACGTCACACGACATAACAGTTTATGAAGCTGAATCTCGCACTGGGGGGCACAGCCACACAGTGAATGTTGACTATGAAGGATATCAAATCCCGGTGGACGCGGGATTTATTGTTTTTAACGAACAAAACTATCCCAATCTCACAGCCCTGTTCGCCCGTCTCGGGGTGGCGACCGAAGCCAGCGACATGAGTTTTGCTGTCAGCACCGGTAACGGCGCGGTGGTATGGGCTAGCGGCAACCTGAACAATGTTTTCGCGCAACGGCGAAATCTGTTCAGCCGCCAGTTCATCTCAACTATGTTTGAAATTCAGCGATTCAACAAAACGGCTCCGTGCGACCTTGCTGGCGGCAAATTGCATGGACTGACGCTGCAAGAATATCTTGACCGTGGCAACTATTCAAAAGGCTTCCGCGCCAACTATTTATTCCCGATGGGCGGGGCGGTTTGGTCGATGCCAAACGGAAAAATGCTTGATTTCCCAGCGGAGAGTTTTGTGACTTTTTGCAACAATCACTTTCTTATGTCGCGCCAGCGCCCGCGCTGGCGCACTGTCACTGGCGGCAGCCGCGAATATGTGAATAAGCTGACCGCCCCATTCTCTCATCGTGTGCGCATGGCCACCCCTGTCACGTCGGTTACACGCCAACTGAATACGGTGCGTGTGCGCGACGCCAATGGCGGCGACGCCATATATGACCATGTAATCATCGCAACCCATGCTGACCAGGCGCTACGGATGCTAGGCGACGCGGATTTTCGGGAACGGGATATTCTTGGCAAGGTGCGCTATGCAGCCAATTTGGCTTATGTGCACCGTGACTCCTCACTCATGCCGCGTTTGCAAAACGCATGGGCGAGCTGGAACTATATGTCTGCTGGCGATAGGGAACAGGCAGTTTCGGTCAGCTATTGGATGAACCGGTTGCAAAATATCGACTCCACAAAGCCATTGTTTATTACGCTTAATCCGTTGCGTCCGCCACATCCTGAGCTTACTTTTATGGCGCTGGAATTTGATCATGTGCAGTACGATATGAATAGCTTGCGCGCCCAGCAGCAGTTACAAAGCATTCAAGGCGCACGCAACACATGGTTTTGCGGCGCATGGACCGCGCATGGTTTTCATGAGGACGGCCTTTGTTCAGGACTGGCCATCGCTGAACAGCTTGGCGGAACTGTCCGCACCTGGTCCAACACCCAATCGCGCGCCTTTAAGGAGGCAGCCGAATGAATGATGCTGCGATCTATTTTGGTAATGTCATGCATTGCCGCCTGCTTCCATTCCGGCACCGGTTCGTTTACCGTGTGTTTAGCGTTTTTTTGGATATTGATCAGATTGACGAGGTGGCGGGAAAATGCCGCCTTTTTTCGCATAATCGATTTAATCTGTTTAGTGTAATGGACGCCGATCATGGCGCCGCCGACGGGACAAGGCTCCGCCCATGGGTGGATGCGCAATTGCAAATAGCTGGAATTTCACAACCTCCTGAACACCGGGTCTTCATGTTGTGCTTTCCACGCCTGTTTGGTTATGTGTTTAACCCGCTGACGGTGTTTTTTTGTTTTAATGCGCGCGAAGAGCTGTTCGCGCTCATTTATGAGGTGCGCAATACGTTTGGCGGGAAGCACGCCTATACGGTGAATATTGATGCAGGCCCGACCACATCAGCCGCTACTGCTACGGATCAATCAGCCAGTCTATTCACGCATAAGCTGCAAAAAAAAATTCATGTCTCCCCGTTTATTGGCATGGATATGGTGTACCGGTTTCGCCTTCGCGTCCCGGGCGAAAAATTATCCGTAATGATTCGTGAAAATGCGCCCGAAGGCGAATTACTCATCGCGGTGCTAACCGGAACGCAGCGGCAGTTTACGGACAGCACTTTGATCAAGGCTTTTTTTCTCTATCCGCTCATGAGCCTGAAGATTATCGCCGCAATTCATTTCGAGGCGCTCCGCTTATGGCGCAAAGGGGCTAAACCTGTCCCACGCCCTTCATCATCTACGGGTTGAAGCTGCAAGCGCATACTGCGCAAACTGTGTTATATACTTGGCTGATCATTGACCGGGGCATGAT
The DNA here is from genome assembly GCA_947085465.1 of uncultured Alphaproteobacteria bacterium. GTDB lineage: Bacteria > Pseudomonadota > Alphaproteobacteria > UBA11222 > UBA11222 > CAMTWQ01. The sequence continues at coordinate 4,434 of CAMTWQ010000046.1, read as the reverse complement.
TTGATGTACACCGACGGGGATTATCTTGCTGGGGCACAAAGGCTAAGCGCTTGGGAGGCCGCGGTTCTTCCCGGCTTGGATGGCTGGACGCGATCCGCGCTTGCAATACTAACTTCTATTGGCCGGGGAAATTTGGTCATTGCGTTACCGGATGGCCGCCGTTTCCGCTTCGATGGCGCACAGCCGGGAAAATGCGGAGTGATTGATGTGCTAGATATGGGTTTTTCCCGCAAGCTACTAAGCGGCGGGGGAATAGGTTTCGCCGATGCGTATCTTAACGGACTCTGGAATACACCAGACCTGCGTACGCTTCTCACCGTCATCGCGCAAAATAATGACTATATTGGCGCCCGGCTTCGCGGCAACTTCTGGCTGCGCATGTTCGAGCTATTCCGGCATACTATATTCCATCGAAATTCACGGGTCGGATCCCGGCGCAACATCGAATATCATTATGATCTTGGCAATGCGTTTTATGAACAATGGCTGGACTCCACAATGACCTACTCATCCGCCATGTTTACCAGCAAAAGTGAGACTCTGGAACAGGCGCAGCGCAATAAATTCATGTCGCTTGCGCATGGCATGGGACTGTCCAGGGAGCACGCATTGCTCGAAGTCGGATGCGGCTGGGGAGGCTTTGCCGAATTCGCAGCAACCGAGATCGGCTGCAGGGTCACTGGAATAACGATCAGCCCGGCACAATTCGAATACGCAAAACGGCGAATATCAGAAACCGGATTAAATGATAAAGTTGCTATCATCCTTCAGGATTACCGGGATGTTTCAGGTAGTTATGACAGGATTGCTTCGATAGAGATGTTTGAGGCGGTGGGAGAAAAATATTGGCCGCTATATTTCCGCAAAATTCATGACGCTCTCAAGCCCGGCGGCTCCGCCGGGCTGCAAATCATCGCCATCGCCGACAGGCACTTTAATGCTTACCGGCGTGGCAACGATTTTATTCAGCGTTATATTTTCCCTGGTGGAATGTTGCCCAGCCCATCAGCCTTGCGTGAGCAGATCACGGCCGCCAATTTGATCTGGCGTTCATCTGTTTCTTTTGGCGCCGATTATGCGGACACATTAAGCCGTTGGCACGACCGGTTTGCAGCTAATTGGCCACATATTGCACGGCTTGGATTTGATGAGCGCTTCAAGCGCATGTGGTGCTATTACCTAGCCTATTGCGAAGGCGGATTCCGATCGGGAAACACCGACGTGATGCAAATCACGCTGGCGCGCGTTTGATGTAGGAAGCAATGAGTGCCCAATTCTGATTCTCCTGGCGGTGGTGAGCCGCAACGCCGGAATCTGACTATCGGAAAATATATTGCGTACGGTTTTCCGGCGTTGCCGATTGCTGCATTCTCAGTGCCAATTTATATTTATGTCCCACCGTTCTATGCGCAAGAATTGGGCATCAGCCTGGCAGCGATTGGCGCCGTATTGACATTGGCGCGAATAATCGACGCGTTGTCATGGCCGGTGATAGGCATACTGTCCGACAATCTGGATTCCCGCTGGGGCCGCCGCAAACCATGGATCGCCATCAGCGCGCCATTTATTCTGGCGGCGGCCTTGATGTTGTGTATTCCGCCGCCTGGCTCGGGAAGCTGGTATCTGTTTGCCTGGAGCGTTGTGATCTATATTGCCTCATCCGCGCTTACGCTGCCGCATAGCGCATGGGGCGCCGAGCTCTCTGGCGATTATCATGAACGCTCGCATATTGTGGCGTGGCGAGAGGGATTGACGGTTATTGGCACGCTGATCGCCACCTTGATTCCGGTTTTGCTTACCAAAATAGGCGGGTATGGCGCACGGGCGCCGCTGATTGGCATTGTCATTTTTGCCGGAGTCATGCTGCCGCTTAGTATTTATTTTGCATTGCGTAAAGTTCCTGAAACTTCGGTTATCCGGTTTTCCGAAACGAAATGGCGCGAAGGCATGCGCATGGTGTGGCGCAATCATCCGTTTCATCTCCTGCTGGCGGCGTTTTTCCTGAACGGAGTGGCGAACTCGCTGCCCGCAACATTGTTCTTGCTGTTCGTTACGCACATTCTGGGCGCAGAAGAATATCAAGGCATGTTACTGTTCGCCTATTTCACGGCGGGGATTATATCCGTGCCGCTATGGCTTGCACTTTCAAAAAGGTTCAGCAAACATCGGGTATGGGGCGCCTCGATGCTGTGGGCTTGCTTGATATTCGCCTGGGCGCCGTTGCTTGGGCAAGGCGATGTGTGGGCCTTTTTTATGATCACTGTTCTGAGCGGTTTTGGCCTTGGCGCTGATATGGTGCTGCCTGCATCCATGCAGGCCGACGTGGTCGACGCAGATACGCTTAAAAGCGGCAAGCAGCGCGCTGGCCTGTTTTTCTCCTTATGGGGCGTCGCTACAAAACTGTCGCTTGCCTGCGCTGTTGGGATTGCATTTCCGCTGCTAGATTTCACCGGATTTGACGCGCAGGCGGTGCATAATGGTGAGATGTCACTGATGGGATTAGCACTGCTTTACAGTGCGGCGCCGGTAGTGCTCAAAATAATCGCGACGGTCTTGGTATGGAATTTTCCCATTGATGCGGAAAGCCAAGCCCGCACCCGCGAGGAGATCGAGCGCCGCAGTCTCACCGGTCATATGGTATAATTAGTTCCAGCCGGTAATCCGCTTCATCAGCCAAAAATACAGCCGGTAGGGCAGAAAATTCATTAGCTTCAAGAAAAAAGTGAAACGGCGCGGAAAGCTGATCTCGAATCTGTCGGCCTGAATGCCCTCCAGGATGCGCCGCGCGGCATTTTCCGGTTGCATCAGGAATGGCATCGCAAATGGATTGTTTGCCGTGGCCGGCGTATCGACAAAACCTGGGCAGACCACGCTGATCCGCACCCCTGCGCGATCAAGATCAAATTTCAAACATTCCGCCAGATTAATCAAAGCCGCCTTCGTAGGACCATAGGCTGCGGCCCTTGGCAAGCCGGCATAGCCCGTGACCGATGAAATAATCACAAGGTGGCCAATGCCCCGCCGCATCAGCATTGGCGTTAGAGGCGCGAGGCAATTCACGACGCCCAGATAATTGACTCGCATGGTTTTCTCGAACACCGCCAGGTCAAACTTATGTGTTAGTTCGACAGGTGCATAAATTCCGGCGTTCAAAACCGCCATTGCAACGGGTCCCATATCCCGGTTGATGGCGCCAGCAACTTCCGCCGCCTCAATCGCGTCCGTCACATCCAGAGCGTAGGGATGAATTGAACCCACCAATCCGCGCGCTTCTTGCGCCACTTTTTGCAGCCCGCCCTGATCCCGCGCGCTCACTGCAACCCGCCAGCCTTCGCGCGCCAGCGCCAATGCAACGGCCTTGCCTATGCCGGAACTGGCGCCAGTTATCCATGCACAACCCTCAGCCGGTGTGACAGGTGCAAACAAGCGCATGGTGCTGACCCATTTGGTAATTGAACGTTAATTCTGCTGCATTTACAAAAACCAATATTACATACTCCGGTGCCGACAGAATTTGGAAAAAGGAAAATACAGGCTTATGTCCTCAGATTTATGGCCGGAGTTGCCGTTTGGCCCGGAAGATGTGGAGTTGCTGGGGGCTGAGCGCGTTTATGCAGGATATTTCGCCGTTGACCGCTATAAGCTGCGGCATCGCCGCTATGAAGGGGGCTGGACACCTCCCATTCAGAGAGAGGTTTTCGTTTCCGGAGATGCGGTTGTGGTGCTGCCCTATGATCCGATTCGCGATAGGGTGGTGCTGATCGAACAATTCCGCATCGGCCCCTATGCTAACACGGGCGGGGCCAAGCCGCAGGCCGCCTGGCTTATTGAGACCATCGCGGGCCGGTTTGAGCCAGGCGAGGACCCGCTGGAGGTCGCCCGGCGTGAAGCCCAGGAAGAGGCCGGGTGCGTGTTGGGAAGCATATTCCCAATGGGTGCTTTTTATCAAAGCCCGGGATGCTTTGCCGAAAAAATTCATTATTTCTGCGCCCTGACCGATACAGCGGGTGTTGGCGGCATACACGGTAGTGAGCATGAAGACGAGAATATTCGCGTTATCGTCATGCCACAGGACGCCGCCCTGCGCGGCATTGCCGAGGGCCGGATCAGCAACGTTACGCTGGCCTTCTCCCTGCAATGGTTGGAGCTAAACCGGCGGCGTATTTTAGGCGAAGCGGGTGTGACTCTGCCCTAGACCATTTCCTGATCGGATTGAATCACTCCAATCAGGAAATGGTCTAGCACATTTAATTAGAGCCTTTCTTATCCGGTCAGGCTGGTTCAACCTGACCGGGAAAGGCTCTAGAGTAAGATGATTTTAGGTTGAATCACGCCACCGACCCCCTCCCCAACCCTCCCCCTTTTAGGGGGAGGGGGAGGGGCACCCTCGTGTTCCCTCCCCTTGCAAAGGGGAGGGTTAGGGAGGGGATCAAT
>CAMTWQ010000045.1:0-27321 GCA_947085465.1 uncultured Alphaproteobacteria bacterium | reverse complement strand
TAGAGCCTGTCAGAAGGGGCTGCTAGAGCCTTTCCCGGTCAGGTTGAACCAACCTGACCGGATAAGAAAGGCTCTAATTGAATGTGTTAGACCATTTTTATCCTGATCGGATTGAATCAATCCGATCAGGAAATGGTCTAGAGCCTTTCTTATCCGATCAGAAAATGGTCTAAGCCTGCAAAAGGGTATGCGTATGAGTGTTGATAAAAAGCTGCCGGTACTAACGCCCGATGGTGGCCTATCCCGTTATTTACAGGAAATTCGGCATTTTCCCATGCTCGTTCCTGAGGAGGAATATATGCTCGCCAAACGCTGGAGCGAGCATCAGGATTCTGAGGCGGCGCACAAAATGGTGACCAGTCATTTGCGCCTGGTGGCCAAAATCGCCATGGGCTATCGCGGCTATGGGCTTCCGATCGGCGAGGTTATTTCCGAAGGAAATGTTGGCCTGATGCAGGCGGTAAAGCGCTTCGAACCGGAGCGCGGGTTTCGCCTCGCGACCTACGCCATGTGGTGGATCAGAGCAGCAATCCAGGAATATATTCTGCGGTCCTGGAGCCTGGTGAAAATCGGCACCACGGCAGCGCAGAAAAAACTGTTCTTCAATCTTCGCCGAATCAAGAGCCAGATTCAGGCGCTCGACGAAGGCGACATGACCCCTGAACAGGTAACGCTGATTGCACAGAAACTGAATGTGTCCGAGTCAGACGTAAATAGCATGAATCAACGGCTTGCTGGCCACGACAATTCACTCAATGCGCCGCTGCGCATGGATGCTGAAGGGGAGTGGCAGGACTGGCTAGTTGACGATACGCCCGATCAGGAAACCGAACTGGGCGAATCTGAAGAATTCAAACTGCGCCACGCATTATTACTTGAAGCAATGAAAAGCCTGAGTGAGCGTGAACGATATATTCTTACAGAGCGGCGGCTGAAAGACGAACCGGCAACCCTTGAAGATTTGAGCACAACCTATAGCATCAGCCGCGAGAGAGTGCGGCAAATCGAGGTGCGCGCATTCGAAAAGCTGCAACGCGCCATGCGCCGCGCCGCACGCGACAGCCAAAAATCCCAGGCCGCCGCGGCGGCGCGCTAAAGCACTTTGTTTTCTGATCGAATCGCAACACCTGCTCCGTCATTGCGAGCCGAAGGCGCGGCAATCCAGGAGCCGCACGGAAAAGCCTTCGCTTGTGGCCCCTGGATTGCCACGTCGCTTCGCTCCTCGCAATGACGATGTTGCTTCAATCCGTTCACAAAACGGTCTAAATATTGATCTTGGTAATAATATCGGCCCGTTCATGTGGACGACAACGCTTATGGTAGCATATCAATTCCCGTTGCAAGCCAGGCAACCTCCAGCTGTCACCATTGCCTAATAAATCTGGAACTCCTATTGCCAACTCCCGCCGCTCTTCTTCACGCTTTGAAATTAATTCGTCGGCAGACTGCTCGCCATACAAAACGTCAAACTCATAAATCCTATCAGTACCGTCTGAATATCCGGGGTGTAAGATTCGCATGACATAGATACGATAATCCGCGACCATATTAAGCCGTTCAAGGACGGCATCGATCATGCAGCCTTCCATGATTACCATGCCTCCCGGTCTGGGCCTGTCACTGATTGAGACCCTTAGTTCGTCTAATCTAAGCGCGTCCAAGTATTCGCCTTTATCCCTTTCCAGAAAATCATCTAGCTGAACTAACTGCACGCCCATTTTTGTCGCAAAACGCCCCGCAAGTGTGGATTTTCCAACACCGCTAAATCCATCAACCGTAACTATATGTGTGGCATCGGGATTTAATGGAACCAGCTGATCAGCAACGCGCTTTGCTATGATTTGAATATGATCGTCACTGATAAAGTGATTACCATCACAATAAATCACTGGGATAGCATTTCCGTTCATTGATTCGTTAATCCGCGAACGGATCGCGCACCAGGATCACGTCTTCGCGTTCCGGGCTGGTCGAGACCATCGCCACCGGCGCCTCGATCAGTTCTTCGATGCGGCGGATATATTTGACCGCCGCCGCTGGCAGTTGCGCCCAACTGTGCGCGCCCTCGGTGCTTTCCGCCCAGCCCGGCATCGATTCATACACCGGCTCAACGTTCGCCTGCGCAGCCTGTGTGCCCGGCAGATAATCGATCATTTTGCCATCAAGCCGGTAGCCGATGCAGACCTTCAATTCCTCCATGCCATCCAGCACATCAAGCTTGGTCAGCGCAATGCCATTGATGCCGCCGGTCTTCAGGGCCTGGCGCACCATCACCGCGTCGAACCAGCCGCAACGGCGCGGCCGTCCGGTGACGGTGCCAAATTCCTTGCCGCGCTTGCCCAATCCTTGACCGATTTCGTTATTCTGCTCGGTGGGAAAAGGCCCCTCGCCAACGCGGGTGGTATAGGCCTTGGTAATGCCCAGCACATAATCAAGCGCGCTGGGGCCAATGCCGCTGCCTACCGCCGCTTGCCCCGCCGCCGTATTCGAGGAGGTGACAAACGGATAGGTGCCATGATCGACATCCAGCATCGCGCCCTGCGCGCCTTCAAACAGAATGCGTTTACCCTGACGGCGGACCTCGCCCAACGTGCGCCATACAGGATCGGCAAACGGTAAAATGCGCGGCGCAATATCAATCAAGGATTTTATCAACGCTTCGCGGTCAATCTCCGCCTTACCCATGCCACGGCGCAAGGCATTATGATGGGCAAGCAAAGCATCGACCCTTTTGGCGATCACTTGTGGTTCGGAAAGATCAATCACCCGCAGGGCGCGGCGGCCAACCTTGTCTTCATAGGCTGGGCCAATACCGCGCCGCGTGGTGCCGATGCGTGTGCTGCTATTACTGTCTTCGCGAATTTCATCCAGTTCCCGGTGTATGGGCAGGATCAGGGCGGCATTTTCAGACAGGCGTAAATTTTGCGGGGTCACGCTGACCCCTTGCGCGGCCAGGCGGGCTATTTCATCCATCAGCGCCCAAGGATCAACGACAACGCCATTGCCGATCACTGATAGCTTGGATTGCCGCACCACGCCCGAGGGCAACAGGCTCAGCTTGTACACTTTGCCGTCGATTACCAGCGTATGACCGGCATTGTGGCCACCCTGAAAACGCACTACCACATCGGCGCGCTCAGACAGCCAATCAACAATCTTGCCCTTACCCTCGTCGCCCCATTGCGAGCCGACCACGACAACATTCGCCATTGCAATCCTTTTTAGCATCGTCATTGCGAGCCGCGAAGCGGCGCGGCAATCCAGGAGTCACATCGTAAAGCCCGTGTTTGTGACTCTGGATTGCTTCACTTCGTTCGCAATGACGTAGTGATCCAATCTGAGCAATAAACGTGTAGCATTTCCGCTACGTGAAATCTCTAGTCAAACTAATCAAGGAAGGGGACAACTACTTCCTGAGTTTCCTTGCTTGGCACAACAGGCACGATCTCAAGTGTCACACCAGCCCCACGCCACGACAAAACCCATTCCTGAAAAAGTCGTAGGTCATTGCATCGCATCAGTTGAAAGCAACGGGCAAAATTAGGTTCTACCCAACTATCAATATATTCCAGCCCCTCAGGCAGCATACGCCCACCATCGCGCACTCGCTGATAGATCGGCACCATGTCATTATCCCGGAAGCGTTCAATGATCATGAATAACATAGGCCCTATCTCCCCGTCAGGTTTGTGCAAAGCTACTAAAAATTAAGCGCCTTCGCCTGCACCACCAGAGGAATTGCGCGCACCTTGCTCAGGACTGCCTCACCGATGGGGCCATCAATTTCGATCAGTGCGATAGCGTTACCGCCCGCCGCATCCCTGCCCAAATGAAAGGTGGCGATATTGACCCCCGCCTCGCCAAGCACGCTGCCAAGCCGCCCAATAAAGCCCGGTCTATCCTCGTTGGTCACATACAGCATATGTTTGCCAAGTTCGGCTTCCAGATTGATGCCTTTGACCTGAATAAGACGCGGTTTTTGATCGGAAAACAATGTGCCGGCGACACTGCGCCGCTGATCGCCCGCCACGACGCTCAAGCGCATATAGGTATGGTAAGCGCCTTGCTGCGGCCCTTTTAATTCGCTGATGCGAATGCCGCGCTGCTTGGCCGCCGATGGCGCGCTGACCATGTTCACATCCGACAATAGCGGCGTCAGCAGGCCGCACACCGCCATAGAGGTAAGCGCACGGGTGTTAAGTTCTGACACCGCGCCCTCATATTCGATCTCAACCTCGGTAATGCCGGCCTCGGTGAGTTGCCCCGCGAATAAGCCTAACTGCTCGGAAAGTTTCATGTAAGGCGCAAGGATCGCCGCTTCTTCCGCACTTAATGAGGGCATATTCAGCGCATTGGTGACAGCGCCATCAATCAGAAAATCCGACATTTGCCCGGCCACCTGAAGCGCCACATTTTCCTGCGCCTCTGTTGTCGATGCGCCAAGATGTGGTGTTGCAATCACATTTTCATGGGCAAACAAGGGATTGCTTGTAGCAGGTTCGACTTCAAATACGTCAAGTGCGGCGCCCGCCACATGCCCCCCATTCAGGGCATCCAGCAAATCCTTCTCAACAACAAGCCCGCCGCGCGCGCAATTGATGATACGCACGCCTTTTTTCATTTTAGCGATGCCAGCGGCATCGATGATATTGCGCGTTTGATCCGTCAACGGCGTATGCAGGGAAATAAAATCGGCGCGGCGGAACAGCACATCCAGCTCAACATGTTCAACACCTAATTCCTTGGCCCGTTCCGGCGACAAAAACGGATCATACGCCAGCACACGCATGCGCAGGCCGCGGGCGCGTTCCGCAACAATAGAGCCGATAGTGCCGCAACCGATGACGCCGAGGGTTTTGCCGGTGACTTCGACCCCCATGAAACGGGTCTTTTCCCATTTTCCTGCTTTGGTGGATAGATTGGCTTCCGGCAATTGCCGGGCGCTGGCGAACATCAATGCAATCGCATGTTCCGCCGTGGTGATTGCATTGCCATAGGGCGTGTTCATCACCACGATGCCGCGTTCGGTGGCGGCGGGCACGTCCACGTTATCAATGCCAATGCCGGCGCGCCCGATAACCTTTAACTTATGTCCCGCCGCGATAACGGCTGCCGTAATTTTGCTTGTCGAGCGAACGGCAACCCCGTCATAGTCACCGATAATCGCGATCAAATCATCCTGCGAAAGGCCGGTTTTTACGTCCACATCCACACCGCGTTCGCGAAAAATTTCCGCTGCGCGCGCGCTCATCTTATCGGCAATCAATACCTTCGGCATTGCTCTGCTCCTGAATCAAAAATTATTTACGTGTTTCAGCCCAGGCCCAATCGAGCCACGGCAGCAGCGCAGAAATATCGGCAGCCTCAACAGTCGCACCCGTCCAGATGCGCAGCCCTGGCGGCGCATCGCGATGGCCCTCGATATCGTAGGCAACGCCTTCGGTTTCCAGCAGAGTTGCGAGTTGTTTCACCGTTTTTGCCTGACTATCCGCGTCAAGCGCCACAAACCACGCATCCGCTATGCGCAGACAAACCGACGTGTTGGATCGGGTTTCTGGCGCGCTTGCCAGAAAATCAATCCACGGCGTACGCGCAACCCAATCAGCAACAATCTTAAGGTTGCCGTTCGAGCGCCGCATCAATGCTGGCGCGCCGCCGATTTTCTCAGCCCAGCCAAGTGCGCTAAGATAATCCTCCAGCGCCAGCATCGAGGGCGTATTGATGGTGGCGCCCTGAAACAAATCCTCGCTCAGCTTGCCGCCACTGGTCATGCGGAAAATTTTCGGCAGCGGCCATGGCGGCGTATAGCTAAGCAGGCGCTCAACCGCGCGCGGCGACAGGATCAGCATCCCGTGCGCCGCCTCTCCGCCCAGCACTTTCTGCCAGGAAAATGTGACAACATCGAGCTTGTCCCATGGCAAATCCTGCGCGAACACCGCCGATGTCGCATCGCATATGCTTAGTCCACCGCGATCAGCAGCGATCCACTCGCCGTTAGGCACACGCACACCCGACGTGGTGCCATTCCAGGTAAAAATCACGTCGCGGTCTTTATCAACTTGCACGAGTTCCGGCAGTGCGCCGTACGCCGCTTCAAACACGCGAACATCATTCAGCTTTAACTGCTTGGCGACATCATTTACCCAACCCGCACCGAACGATTCCCACGCCAGCACATCAATGCCGCGCGCGCCAAGCAGCGACCACAACGCCATTTCGACCGCCCCGGTGTCGGACGCGGGCACAATCGCCAGCCGGTAGTCCTTAGGCAGCCCAAGCAGCGCCGCCGTGCGGGCAATGGCCTCAGCGAGTTTCGCCTTTCCCGCCTTAGAGCGATGCGAGCGTCCCAAACATGCTTTATTGAGATTTTCCAGTGACCATCCGGGGTGCTTGGCGCACGGCCCGGATGAAAAATGCGGATTGCCGGGCCGTAAATTTGGCCTGACACGCATTGCAGTGGCTGCCATTGGCGGCATCCTTCTATAATACTTCCCGTTGGGAGGAAGCGGCCCGACGCGGGTATAGTCGTAGCGCCCCGCCACTGTCAATAAGTTTTTGCCGCACCGCACAATAAACCGGGGAGCGGCCATAACTATATGGAAATACTTAATATTCATGCCCCGAAAACACCCTCTCACGGATTGGTTAATGCTCCTTGCGCTAGTCGTGACCTGGGGTTCGTCGTTTGGGCTTATCAAGATCGCACTTGCATCCATGCCGCCACTGATCCTGGTCGCGGGGCGCCTGGTTGTCGCCGCCATCGTTCTGTTGGCTGTCCACGCCTGGCAGGGGCATTCCTTATGGCTACCCTGGCGGCGATGGGGATTTTTTATCGTTCTCGCCGTGGTCGGGGATTGCATCCCTTTCTTTTTAATTAGTTGGGGGCAGCTTAGCGTGGACAGTGCGCTCGCGGGCATCCTCATGGCCGTGATTCCACTGCTGACACTGCTATTGGCGCATTTCGCGCATCAGTCCGAGCGAGTCACGCTCCATAAACTTATTGGTTTTGTGACTGGTTTTGGCGGCATTGTGCTACTGGTCGGGCCGGAGGCCTTGCGCAACCTCGGCGGCGCAACATTTCTTGCGCAACTCGCCATACTTGGGGGTGCTACCTGCTATGCCATCAATGTGGTGATCACGCCATTCAATCGCGTCAGTAATACGATGATTACTACGACCGCGACACTGCTGATCGCCGCAATCATCATGCTGCCTCTGGCCATGCTGCAACACCCGTCGGTCAACTTACGCCTGAGCATTGAGTCCGTCCTCGTGGTGATCGTGCTGGGAGTGTTCGGGACTGCTCTGCCGACTTTGATTTTCTTTCGTCTTGTCGCCAGCGCCGGGCCAACCTTTTACGCGCTGATCAATTATATGATCCCGGTATGGGCGGTTATTGTAGGCGCGCTCTTTTTACAGGAACGCCCTGAATGGAGCGCCTATGCGGCGCTGGCGCTGATTCTGGCCGGAGTTGGCGTCAGTCAATTTATGGGCTCGCCGCCGCCACCCGCACAAATGGAACGGCGCGATCAAACCCCTTGAGCGTGGCTTCCTCGCGAGACACATGAATTGATTCAAGAACCGCAGCAACCTGGGCATCCCCCGCAAGCAGCTGGGATATCACAATATCACCCCCCCGGCTTTGCCCCTGCAAACGCGCTGCAAGATTGACCGTGGAGCCAAAATAATCCAGCCTGTCATTTAGGTTCACCACAAGGCACCGGCCGCTATGCAGGCCTATCTTGATTTTGACCGCTGTTGCAGCATGCCCCTGGTTGAATTCAGTAGTTTTTTTCTGAACCGCCAGCGCAGCGCGCACCGCTAGCGCCGGATCAATGAACGCCGCCATTACCGCATCGCCGATCGTTTTAACCATGGCCCCACTATGGGCCCGCACGATTTCAGCAAGAAACTCGAAATGCTCCCGCACCCTATCATATGCCGGACCATCGCCAATCTCGCGATACAGCGCGGTTGAACCTTGCAGGTCAGTAAACATCAACGTGACGCTATCGATCGACATTTCCTCACCAGGGCGAAGCACCTGATCGGGAAAAAGGTGGCGGAACGTTTGCAAGGTGGTCACGTGATGCGCTGTTAGCGCATCACGCACCCATTCACGGCTTTCGATCAGCAGGCAAAGCGGCTTTCCCGTTGCATTCACGAAGGTAAGCGTACCGGCGTCAACTGTGGGATAAGCGACTATCCCGCCGCCTGTGACCGCCATTGCGGGAAACGCGCCGCCTGCATAACTGATGTCACATTCACCGCCGCCTGAGAGCGTGCGCAGCCGGTATTCGCCCGGCGCCAGCGCCGTCTTAACATGCCGGGTTTCTCCTGGCGCCACGGTTTGTTGAATCAGCACATGCGGTGTGCTCTGCGGCCCGCTCAGGCAATATTCTCCGGCGGAACATTCCCGCACCGACGCCGCCGGGTGAAAAACAAGCTCCACATTGCGGCCAAACTGCGCGTCAAAATCAACATTACAGGATGGGCAATGGACATTCTCTTCCAATTTATCGAGACGTGGCGTTGACGCCTTCGCCCCCCGGCATCGAGGACATAATATATCCCAGGTAAGCCGCAACAGGCCGCTGCGCACCGCCGCCAGACATAGCTCGATGGCGTGGCGCGGCGCCACGTCCCACTTCCGCGCTAGTTCCAGCGGACGCAGGCGGCAGGCGTCGGTATCGGGCGCCCCCAGCACTAAATCCATCAATCGCCGCGACAGACCATGATCGTAAGGGCCGGATTGAATGTAAGCTGCAATTTCCTTCGCCCGCGCCACCCCGCCTGGCAAGATAACCGGCTCACTCAAATCAAATGCCGAAGCCCGCGCACCCAGCAAAACTTCATTGGCCCCCTGCACAGCCAGCGCAAAAGTCCGCCCGCCCCCCCGGATCATCCGCCCCGCTATATAGGGGCCAAGAACCGGATAACGTGAAGTGATCGCGACACGGAAAATTACCTCAGCGCCATCGTCAACTGGCGTCAGCCGCATCGATGCTGTCATTCTGCGCAGCGGGCCATTCAAAAATAGCCGCGTTTGAGAATAATACTGCTCCGCCACCCACTCAACTGGCAGCTCTTCCCATTGCAAAACAAACCGCCCAATCCGGCCATTGGCGATCCGCTGAACGGTCCCATCCGCTTCAGCAGTTTCCAAAAGCTCATAGCGCGGCAGGCCAGACATTTCATTGAACCGATTGGTGTCTGACAGAATCGGCCACACCAGATGCGACGGATGCGCCAGCCGATGCGTCCACGCGCCGGAAAGTTCAGCCGCCATCAAATCCGCCAGCCGTATGCCCATGATTGAGCGGCCCGTGCCCGCCACCAAATCCAGGCGCGGTGCGGATCGCCTCCTGCACATAGGCGTGGGCGCGACGCACCGCACCTGAAAGCGGCATCCCCTGCGCCAGTCCCGTTGCAATGGCTGAGGCCAGCGTGCAGCCGGTGCCATGCGTGTGGCGCGTCTCAATGCGCGGGCTGCTGAAAATCTCCACCCCTTGCGCGCTGACAAGCACATCGCGCACCAGCGGCCCCGCCATATGCCCACCCTTGACTAGCACAGCCTGCGCACCCATCGCCAGCAGCGTCTGCCCCGCCCGCTGCATCGCCTCGATATCCGTGATACGCAAACCCGTTAAAACTTCGGCTTCTGGAATATTGGGTGTTAACACCGCCGCGCCCGGAATTAGCCGCGCCTTCAGCGCCGCCACTGCGCCCTCATCGATCAGCCGCGCGCCACTGCTCGCCACCATTACCGGGTCAATCACACGCGGAATATCCGGTCCCAGAAGTGTAAGCCGCTCAAACACAGCCTCGATAATATCGCGACTTCCCAGCATGCCGGTTTTGATGCAATCCGCACCAATATCTTCCAGAACAGCTTCCATCTGGCTACGGATTATATCAGTTGGAACAGAATGAATATCGTACACCCCCAGCGTATTCTGCGCGGTAATCGCGGTAATCACTGTCGCGCCATACCCGCCCAGCGCCGTGATTGTCTTGATGTCCGCCTGGATACCCGCCCCGCCACCGCTATCGGAACCGGCAATGCTCAGTACACGGCCTTTACAGGCGGTCATGGCGTGTTCAGATCACAGCTTCGAGCGCTACAACGATCAGACCAACCACGGCATGGACAAGCGCTTCGTCCTCACCCTCGGCCATCACGCGAATAAGCGGCTCGGTTCCCGATTTACGGATCACCACGCGGCCTTTTTTTCCTAGCTGGGCCTCACCATCGGCAATCGCCTGCTTGACTTGAATATGCTCAAGCGGCGCGCCGGTTTTGTAGCGCACATTTTGTAACAGTTGCGGCGCGGGTTCGAACAGATTCAACGCTTCGCTTACCGGCTTATTCGCTTCGCATAAGACGCTCAGCACCTGCAACGCGCTCACCAGGCCGTCGCCGGTGGTCGAAAAATCGCTCATGATAATGTGGCCGGATTGTTCTCCGCCAAGATTATAGCCTTCCGCGCGCATTTTCTCGACCACGTACCGGTCACCAACTTGCGTGCGCAACAATTCAAGGCCGAGATTGTTCAAATACCGCTCTAAACCAAGATTGGCCATAATCGTGCCCACGATAGCCTTACCGCACAATCGTCCGCTGCGCAGCCAGTAACCAGCAATCAGCGCCATGATCTTGTCGCCATCTATTACTTGGCCGTTTTCGTCGCAGATCAATACCCGGTCCGCATCGCCATCAAGCGCGATGCCAAGATCGGCGCGCACATCGCGCACTTTCTGGCTAAGCCGGGTTAAATCGGTTGAGCCGCACTCCTTATTAATATTAAAGCCATCCGGTTCTACGCCGATGGCGATTACCTCTGCCCCCAATTCCCATAATACTGTCGGCGCCACCTTGTATGCGGCGCCATTTGCGCAATCAATGACGATGCGAATGCCGTCAAGACGCAGGGTGCGCGGAATGGTGCTTTTGGCGAATTCGATGTAACGCGCGCCCGCATCCTCAAGCCGCTTCGCGCGGCCAAGCTTGGCCGGATCGGCCAGGTGGCTGTTTACCCCATTCTCCATCAGCGATTCGATTTCAAGCTCTGCTTCATCGCTAAGCTTGTAGCCATCAGGGCCAAAAATCTTGATGCCATTGTCCTGGTACGGATTATGACTGGCGGAAATCATCACGCCGATATCGGCGCGCATGGAACGGGTCAGCATCGCCACAGCGGGCGTCGGCACCGGGCCCAGCAACACCACGTCCATACCAACCGAAATAAAACCTGCTGTCAGCGCCGGCTCCACCATATAGCCAGAGAGGCGCGTATCCTTGCCAATGATAACTTTGTGGCGATGCTCACCCCGGGTAAAAATGCTGCCAGCCGCCATGCCAACGCGCAGAGCAATATCAGCCGTCATCGGCGCAACATTGGCAGTGCCGCGAATGCCATCGGTGCCAAAGAATTTTCTGCTCATTCCGCCTCATATTCCCGGGGTTCTAGCCCGAATATTGTGAAGGGTAGCGGGAATCTGCTAACAGCAGATTATTACCCTATTCGTGCAGCGCCGACCAGATACGTAAAGCATCGAATAACGCGCCCGCATCATGGGTGCGGATATACTCAACCCCTTGGCTAGCCGCAAAAAGCTCTGCCGCCAAAGTCGCCGCCGCCGCCTGTTCCACATCGCGCCCCGTTATCTTTCGCAAAAATGATTTGCGCGACACCGACACAAGCACCGGCAAGTCAAAGCGCTCCCGCAGCCTTTTTAACCCGCGCAACATGTTCAGCGAGGCCTCTGGCTGGTTGCCTAAAAAGAACCCCATTCCCGGATCCAGAACAAGGCGGCTTCGCGCTATGCCTGCCTGTTCCAGCGCGGCAATGCGGGTGGCGAAAAAATTCTCAACCCGCTCCGGCATTTGCACCGGATCGCTGTCTACCCGGGTAGCGATACCACGGCCTTGCACCGCATGCATGACAATTAGCGCGCATCCGGCGCGCGCCAGTTCAGGATAGATCAATGGGTCAGGAAAGCCTTGAATATCATTCAGGAACGCCGCCCCTCGCGCCATCGCGAAACGCTGGGTTTGCGGTAAGAAACTATCAATGGAAACGGCAACACGCCGCGCAGCAAGCGCATCCATCACCGGCTCAAGACGGCGGATTTCTTCTTCTGCGGTAACCGGTTTGGCGTCGGGATGACTGCTTGCCGGACCAAGATCGATGATATTAGCCCCTGCATCCGCCAGCGCCAGCGCCTGGGCAATTGCATGTTCAGGGGCAACGTAGCGACCCCCATCGGAAAACGAATCCTCGGTGATATTCACGATACCCACGATGCGCGGGTATCGCTTAGTTCCGGCATACGCCATTTGTCCGGCTCACGAACCTTGCGGCTGCGGGGCCAAACCTTCAGTCCCGCCCGGGCCTTTACGCAACCGTCCCGTCACAGGCACCGTGGTCGATGGCCCCTGCGGCGCGGGCGCGTCTTGCTCCGGCCGCGACAGCGGTTCGCCGCGCATCAGCGTCTTTATTTCATCGCCTGTAAGTGTTTCATATTCAAGCAAGCCCGTCGCCACACGGCGAAGCTGCTCAAGCTGTTCCTCTAAAATCTTCTTGGCCCGGGCATAACAGGTCTCCACGATCCGCCGCACCTCATGGTCGATCGCGCGTGCGGTGTCTTCTGAAATATTCTGCTGCCTTGTGACCGTATGGCCAAGAAACACTTCACCCTCATTTTCGGCATAGGCGAGCGGGCCGAGCGAGTCGCTCAACCCATAGCGGGTTACCATCGCGCGCGCCATTTTAGTCGCCATCTCGATATCCGACGAGGCGCCCGATGTGACTTTGTCATAACCAAAGATCAATTCCTCGGCGATGCGTCCACCCATGAACACGGCAATGTCTCCCAGCATCTTCTCGCGTGTGACCGACAATTGATCGCGTTCAGGCAGCCGCATGACCATCCCCAGCGCCCGGCCGCGCGGAATGATGGTCGCCTTATGCACCGGATCGCTGGAGGGAATATTGATCGACACCACCGCATGCCCGCCCTCATGATAGGCGGTAAGCGTGCGTTCTTCCTCGGACATCACCATCGAGCGGCGCTCGGCGCCCATCATTACCTTGTCCTTGGACGATTCAAATTCCGCCATGCTGACAAGCCGCTTACCAACGCGCGCCGCAAGCAGCGCCGCCTCATTCACCAGGTTGGCAAGATCAGCGCCCGAAAAGCCAGGCGTGCCGCGCGCTAAAATCTTGGCGTCCACATCTGGCGCCAGCGGCACCTTGCGCATATGCACCTTAAGAATTTTCTCGCGGCCGATAATATCCGGATTCGGCACGACAACCTGCCGGTCGAACCGGCCGGCCCGCAACAAGGCGGGATCAAGCACATCCGGTCGGTTGGTCGCGGCGATCAAAATCACGCCTTCATTCGACTCAAATCCGTCCATCTCGACCAGCAATTGATTGAGCGTCTGCTCACGTTCATCATTTCCGCCGCCCAGGCCCGCGCCGCGATGGCGCCCAACCGCATCAATTTCATCCATGAAGATAATACAGGGCGCGTTCTTTTTCGCCTGCTCGAACATATCGCGCACCCGTGATGCGCCGACACCCACAAACATCTCCACAAAATCCGATCCGGAAATCGTGAAAAATGGCACGTTCGCCTCGCCAGCAACCGCGCGTGCGATCAACGTCTTACCGGTCCCTGGAGGTCCAACCAGCAGCACGCCTTTTGGAATATGGCCACCAAGCCGCTGAAATTTCTGAGGATCGCGCAAAAATTCTACGATCTCCTGTAATTCTTCCTTGGCTTCGTCAACGCCCGCCACATCCTCGAATGTGACACGGCCGCTTTCCTGGGTCAGCAGCTTGGCGCGGGATTTGCCAAATCCCATCGCGCCACGACCACCACCGCCCTGCATCTGGCGCATAAAGAAAATATACACGCCCACCAGCAGCAACATTGGGAACCAGGAAATCAGTAAACTAAAGAACGACATGTTATGATCAGCAGCTGGCGCCGCCGTGATATTCACGCCGCGTGAATCCAATCGCTGCACCATATCTGGATCATTTGGCGCAATGGTGGCGAAGCTGCGCCCATCATTGAAGTGGCCGAAAATTGACTCGCCGCTGATCGTAACGTCACGCACACTGCCAGCCTCGGTTTCCGAAAGAAATTGCGAGTAGGAGATGGTGTTAGCCGTCTGGCGTTCCCCGCTTCCCTGAAACAGGTAAAACAGGAACACCAACAGCACCGCAATAACCAGCCATGGCACGATATTACGATAGGGTTTCAAGGTCTTATATTCCTTCTATTTCCCGCTATAAATGCGGTGGCCCCAGTATGGCCAAAATACGTTAAAATTCGCGCTTGCTACTTAAGATAAGCCGCTATAGCCCGCCAGCAAGCAGCAATCTTCACCTGGAGCAAAAAAGATGTAATTAATGTCAAGCTTACACCAACTTAAGGGCGCGCAAGAGCCTCCGAGGGGAGAAGCTGACGGATTGGTGAAAAGGTTGCCGTAAAGCCACAGGCCAATGGCCGCGCATCGAGTGGAAATCCTAATAGCGGGGCGGCAATCAGGCTTTCTCCCAGCCACAGCCCTGGCGTTGTAAGGCAAGCCATTCGCGGCGGAAAAATCAGTCTGGGCTGCAACCCGCTTAAACGCTCCTGGCGCACCTGCCGCAACCCGGCATCCCCTACGGCCCGGACGAAATAGCGATCCATATCTGCATTATCTGCATTCGATTGCGCTGCTAGAATTACCCGAAATCGGCCGTCCCACAATCTCTCTTCACCGGGTTTCAGCAACAGTTCCGGCCCCATAGCGGCTGGTTCGCGCACCACAATGATTCCCGAAACTCCCACTTTCCCAGGGACAATACAGCAACCTGACAGGGTCCGCCCGCCGCCCGCCGCGCCGCGAACCAGCCAATCATATAAACGTTCAAGGCGCGCCAGCCGGGGCGGATATTCCTGCGCGCCCACTGTCATCAGCACCCGCGACAGTGCACGCAGGCCAATCTCTGCGGGCGCCGCAATAATTTTCTCTCGCGACAATACACAAAAACCCGATGGTTCAAGCCTGATCGCCGAGCGAAGAAGGGCGTCGGTCGCCTGATCAAGCGCAGCACGGGCGCGCGCCATCCGCTGCGCTGTTGCTGCAAGCCGCTGGGCCGTCAACCCCACCGAATCAAGCGGCGCCAGCAGCGCACGGACACACGGCCGGGCAAAGCGAACGTCGCTATTACTTGGATCATTGATCCAAATCTGCCCCTCTGCAAGCAAAGTAGACAACAATCTTGCTTTGGGAAACGCCAGCAAAGGGCGCAGCAATCGCATGCCGTTTCTGGCGCTTTCCGCCGCCATGGCGGCGAGGCCGTCAACGCCGCTGCCGCGCCCCAGCCGCAATAAAAATGTCTCGGCCTGATCCTGCAAATGATGCGCAAGGAGTAATACCGGGACGCCTGAGCGCACGCATTCCGCGCTCATTAGCGCATATCGGGCCCGCCGCGCCGCCGCTTGAATATCGCCTTTGGGCTTAACGCCACTCCACTGCAAAATCCTGTGGGTGATTCCTAGAGCGCCGCACCATTCCGCCACCTGCTGCGCTTCACTTGCGGAATCTGGCCGCAAAGCATGATCAACAGTGAGCGCCAGCAGTTGGGCGCCCGATTGCCGCGCCCATTTCTGCGTCAGCAGCAGCAAGGCCATACTGTCAGCGCCACCAGACACCGCCACCGCAACCCGAAAGCCCGGATTAAGCGGTTCTAAAGCTTGCCTGAATTCCTGATCACTCAGGGCTGGGCCGACGGACACGCCAACATGCGCCTGATTCATCACCATGGCGGTAGCCTCAATATAATACTAAACGCAGCATACTGTTAGGTGCAGCGCAGCCGTTCCCGCTCAAAAGTCGCGCGCTCGACTACTTTTTCCGGCGCCTGCGGGTAGTTCTTTTTTATTTCCTTCAGTGCCTGACAGGCTTCTTTCTTTTGATCAAGCGCCGCCAGCGTCATACCAAGTTTCAGCAAATTATCCGGGCCTTTGCGGCTTTTAGGATATTTCTGAAAGCCGTCGAGAAAGTATTTTCCCGCCGCCGGGTAATCTTTGCGGACATAATAGGTCTCACCAAGCCAATAGGTCGCATTACCCGCCAGTTCATGGGACGGATTAGCCTTGAGAAACGCCTCAAGACCAGACGCCGCAGTAGCATAGTCGCCCGAGCGCAGCAAACCAAACGCCTGGGCGTACTGCTCTTCTGGCGAGCCTTTCGGCAAAGTGGCGCCAATCCCGCCCGCCTTTGCTTGCGCCGTGCTTTCTAAAGTGCTGCCAATCGGCGGCGTCGGCGTTAATTCAGACAACTCTCCGTCTATGCTCTCCGTCATCTGGTCCGCCTGACCCTGCGGCCCGGGTCTTTGATAAGGCGGCGGCATAGCGCCTGGAGGCGCAGACGGATCAGCTTGACCTCGCGACCGCCCCTCTAGCGCCGACAGACGGTAATCAACATCCGCCATCAGCTTGTCCAGGCGCTGGCCGATTTGAGAAACCTGAAAATTAGCCTGTTCCAACTGTCCGGTAAGAGCGCGCACATCGTTGTCCATCTGCTCAATACGCACTTGCAATTGCGTCGTGGCGGACTCTGATCCTACTTGCTTAAAGTTAGAAGGCGGCGCGGCGGCGCCCGGTGCAGGCGCCAGCCCGCCCTGGCCGGCAAGCTGGCGCTGCAGATCCGACATATCCTGACGCAATCGGTTAACTTCATTGCGAAGGCCAGAAATATCTTGCGCCAGCACAGGGCCAGAAAACATCTGCGCAATCATCAGCAGGACGCCAACAGACATAAGCCCGCCACGCCTCCCAATGACAGGAGAACCCGCTACAGTTGAGGTGGCCGTATGACTAGAAAACATTCCCCTAACCTGCCCGTAGCAACGCCCCGCCAGCCCAAAGCAGCCCTATATGGTATATCTGAATGTGGCGCTTCAAACACACCAAACGGGCCTTAGAGCCTTTCCCGGTCAAGTTGAACCAACCTGACCGGATAAGAAAGGCTCTAAGTGAATGTGTTAGACCATTTTTATCCTGATCGGATTGATTCAATCCGATAAGGAAATGGTCTGGAGCAGCCCGCATTTAAGTGGGATCACTTTGTGGCCCCACTTAAATGCGGAAAGCTGCTCTAACACATTAAAATCTAGAGCAGGAACATGCCGATCCCTCTGACAAGAGATCACGGCCCGGCCTTGCGCGGCCCACTTATGGCTGAGGCCGCGCAAATTCAAGCCTTATTCCAAGCGTCTAAAATAGACGCTTAGTTAACAGTGGTCGTCGCGTTACGATTTTGCGACCAGCAGGACTCATCCGAGCAAAGCGCAACGGGGCGTTCCTTGCCATAGCTGATAGTCGTCAGGCGTCCCGCATCGATACCCAGGCTTACCAGATAGTCCTTCGCTGCGTTGGCGCGGCGTTCGCCGAGCGCCAGATTGTATTCGCGTGTTCCACGCTCATCGCAGTTGCCCGCAAGGGTCACAGCAACCGCTGCGTTTTTCTGCAACCAAGCCGCCTGGGCCTGCAACGTTGCACGGCCTTCCTCGGTCAGATCATGGCGATCAAACCCATAGAATACGCGATTGGAAGTCGTGGCTTCCAGATCTTGCTGCGATCCAGCAACAGCCGCCGCACTACCCGCGCCACCTGAGCCGCCACCGCTGGCGCCGCTGTCGCCACGATCAGGCGTGGACGAACACGCCGCGAGTAAGAACACCGCAGCCGCCATACTGGCAAGCTTAATCCCCACAGATACCTTGCGCATCAAAAGATACTCCTCGTGATAGTTCTAGTTGGAAAAGGATACTCGCGACCCCCTCGATGAAAATTGCCACATCAGCTACTGGCAACTTTAATAGAAACGTTCCGCGACTCCGGGCAAGAGACGAATCCAACACTGTTTCCCCCCGAATCTGTTTGCACTCTAACCACCTTCTGGTAAAGGAATCAAGGGAGACCATGCCGGATCGGAAGCGTCGCCCACGGTCGGAATCTCCCTTTCATTGTAACCCGTAAGGTCGATAGAAAAGAGCCTGCTGCCACCCCCCCGGCCTCTCGAATCGGAGGGCTTTTCCCGGAAGAACATCAGCACGCGCCCATTGGGAGACCAAGTCGGGCCTTCATCTAGAAAGCTCTCGGTCAACAAACGCTCGCCACTGCCATCCGGGCGCATGACGCCTATATAGAACCTTCCCTGATAAATTTTAGTAAACGCAATCAGGTCTCCACGAGGTGACCAAACCGGTGTTGCATATTTGCCATTGCCGAAACTAATTCGCTTCACATCCCCCCCATTGGCGCGCATCACGTAGATCTGCTGCGAACCGCCACGATCAGAGTTGAAGGTAATGGATTGCCCGTCAGGTGAAAAAGACGGAGACGTATCAATGGAGGGACTATCGGTCAGGCGGGCCGTCACCCTTGTGCGCAGGTTCATGATAAAGACATCAGAATTACCGTTACGCGCCAGACTCATGACAACACTGTCCCCATCCGGCGAGAAACGCGGCGCAAATGTCATCCCGGGAAAATCCCCCAGCACCTCCTGCTGGCCCGTGTCGATGTCGTAGATATAGACCCGTGGCTTGTTATTAAAATACGACAGGTAAGTGATCTGGTGCATGGTGGGGCTGAAACGCGGGGTCAGAACCAGATACCGGCCACTCGTGAGAAACCGCTGGTTGGCCGCATCCTGATCCATGATCCCCAGGCGCTTTACCCGGTTGCCCTTGGTGCCGCTTTCCGAAACAAACACGATCCGGGTGTCGAAATAGCCTCCCTCGCCGGTCAGCCGCTCATAAATCTTATCAGCAATCAGATGCGCCACGCGCCGCCAATTGTCCGGCCGGGTAAAAAACACCCTTCCTTCCATCTGCACTTCGCCAAACACATCCCATAGGCGGAATTCAACCTTCAAGCGCCCATCTGATTCCACTGTAATCCCGCCGGTAACCAGGGCTTGCGCATTAATCAGCCGCCAATCGCCAAAGCGCGGCATGGCGCCGATTGTTTCGGGTTTTTGAATAAAACTCTTTGGATCGATAGGCCGGAACAGGCCAGAGCGCTCCAAATCCGCGCTGATCACACCCGCCATATTCGCAGCCGTCGTGCGTTCTTTTTCCGCCGCCGCATTAAACACTGGCAGCGCAATTGGCAGCGGATCAACATTGCCCTGGGTAATGTCGATCCGCAACGCCGCAAACGCCGCGCTTGGCATGATCATTAGCAGCGCCAGTAATGCATAAATTCTAGATCTGAAGCTATATCTCATTGCCCTCATCCGCCTAACATGTTTCTGGGGTCAAAATTGAGTTCTATCTCCCGCCAGTTTTCGTACTTATCCGGCGGCAAATTCTGGAACGGCTCGCACTTATGTATCGCGCGAAGCGCTGATTCCGCCGCCGTACGGTAGTTCTCCTCGCCCGGCATGCTCATGCGTGAGCTATCCACGATCTCAGGCGGTCTGGCAAGCGAACCATCGGCCTGCAAAAAAATTCTAATCCGCACCACAAGGTTTTCTGCATAACGCGCACCGGAGGGCACGATCCAGCATTGCTCGATCTGCACACGAATCGAATCAATCTCGCTCAGGGTCATTTGATCCGACAACGAAGGCTTAACCGGCGTTGGCGGTTGTTCGGTTAGTTCCAGATTTTCCTCGTCGGGTTTGGGCGTATTCTCTTTTTTGTCGAGCAGCGCCGCAATCCGGCTGACGTCAAATTTTTCCTCTGGCTTTTTCTTCGGCTTTTTCTTTGGCTTGGGGCCATCGACCTTTACCACCCGTTCGGGCGGTTTCGGCGGCTCCGGCTTCACCTCGGCTTTTGGTTTTTCATCGGGTGGCGGCGGCACAGGCTCCGCCTCGGGTTCAGGCGCGGGCTGTGGCTCTGGCGGCGGCGGTGGCTTGGGAACTTCTTTTGGTTCTTCCTTTGGCTCTTCGCGCTTTTGCGGTTTTTGCGGAATATTCGTGAGTTCGGAGATAGGCGCCAATTCTACCGGCAGCGCTTCTGGCGGCAGCGCCAGTTCACGGTTGAAAATTGGCAGTCCAAAGACCGACAACAGCAAGATCAGTAGATGAAACCCTGCGGATAGGAGCCCTGCTCTGCGCATCAGCAATCATCGCTTGCCCGGTTTGGCTTTACCCGGAGCATTCTGTTTTGTGGCGCCTGGCGTCTCGGTAATCAGCGCCACCTTAGTAAAGCCCGCTGCTGTGATAAGCCCCATTACCTCCATCACTTTGCCATATTCGATGGCGCGGTCAGCGCGGATATATAGCCGCGTATCTGGTTTATTTTCGGTAATAGCCAATAACCGGGGGGCAAGCTCTTCAAGCGGCAAACTCGTATCCTGCAGAAAAATTGACCCATCCGCCTTTACGGTAATCGCCAGCGGCTCAATCTTTTCATGCAGCGGGGCGGCCTTTGTCTCCGGCAGCTCCACCGGCACACCCACAGTCAGCAACGGCGCCGCCACCATAAAAATGATCAACAACACCAGCATCACATCGACCATCGGTGTGACATTGATTTCGCTCATCGGGCCGGACCGTGACGCCAGCCTGGAAACCCGCTTGCCGCCGCCGGATGGCGGCATCCCCATTGCCATCAGTCCATTTCCTCTTCAATGCGGCGTGACAGAATAGCTGAGAATTCCTCGGCAAAGCCTTCCAGGCGGCGGCCATAGCGGCTTGCCTGATTGTTGAAGCGGTTATAGGCGACAACTGCCGGTATCGCAGCAAAAAGGCCAAGCGCCGTGGCGAACAACGCCTCGGCAATGCCAGGCGCCACCACAGCCAGCGACGTATTATGACTTAGCGCTATCGCCTGAAAGCTAGTCATGATGCCCCAGACCGTGCCGAACAGGCCGATAAACGGAGCAGTCGAGCCAACCGTCGCCAAAAAATCCAGATAGTGTTCAAGCCCCGACATTTCACGGGTCATGGTAACCGACATGATCTTGTCTATGCGTTCGCGCAATCCCTGTCCAAGCCCGCCGCCGCCGCCCTGACGGCCATTGGCGCGCATCCATTCGCGCATGGCGCTGACAAACAGCAGCGCCATGGGATGCGTGGCGCGCGGCGCCACGCGCTCATACAATTCTTCCAGCGAATTACCAGACCAAAAGACTTCTTCGAAGCGGTCCGCCTGGGCAGTCACGCGGCGAAACCGCATTATTTTATCAAAAATGATGGCCCATGACCAAAACGATCCGAGCAGTAAACTGAGCATCACCAGTTTGACAACCAGATCGGCCCGCACAAACAAGCCCCACATGGAAAAATCGACCACCACACTTGCTCCGGCGGCCTGCGAAACGATCTCTTGTTCCATTCATCTTTCCTTAATGGGGAGAATCATGCCAACTGGCCCGTCTGGCCAAGCAAGCCTTATTGGGTCAGCCCTAGAGCCTTTCCCGGTCAGGTTGAACCAACCTGACCGGATAAGAAAGGCTCTGATTGAATGTGTTAGACCATTTTTATCCTGATCGGATTGATTCAATCCGATCAGGAAATGGCCTAAAGCGCGAAGTTGGCGTAAATGAGGCGATTCGTGAACCCTATTCCTTAGCTCCCGTCACCTGGAAGAAGATCAAGCTGATGATTTGTGCGAGGCGGGATCAAGCCAATGTGGCGAAAAGCGGCGTCGGTCATCACTCGACCGCGAGGGGTGCGCTGTAATAGCCCTTGCTGGATCAGATACGGCTCTACAATATCCTCCAGCGCATCGCGCGGCTCACTCAGCGCAGCCGCCAGCGTATCAACGCCAACCGGTCCGCCGCCAAAACTGCCGCCAATCACACCCAAATATCGCCTGTCCATGGCGTCCAGGCCGCTTGCATCCACCTCAAGGCGGTTCAGCGCCGCATCCGCCTGAATGGCGCCAATTGCCTCTGCGCCTGCGGCAGTGGCGAAATCACGCACCCGGCGCAACAGGCGGCCAGCAATGCGAGGCGTGCCGCGCGAACGCCGCGCAATCTCCATCGCCCCTTCAGGCGTCAAACGCATCCGCAATAAACTCGCGGCGCGCTGCACGATTAGCACCAGTTCATCTGCCGAATAAAAATTCAACCGCACCGGAATACCAAAACGATCCCGCAGTGGATTGCTGATCAGTCCCGAACGCGTGGTGGCGCCAACCAGCGTAAACGGCGGCAAATCAATGCGCAGGCTGCGCGCCGATGGCCCCTCGCCGATCATCAGATCAAGCTGAAAATCCTCCATCGCCGGATACAGGATTTCTTCAACGGCCGGTTGCAGCCGGTGAATTTCATCAATAAACAAAATATCGCGCGGTTGCAGATTGGTGAGCAGCGCCGCCAGATCGCCCGCCTTGGCGATTACCGGCCCGGAGGTCATCTTGAAACCAACGCCTAGCTCGATAGAAAGAATTTGCGCCAGTGTGGTCTTACCCAGTCCAGGCGGCCCTGCCAGCAGCACATGATCCAGCGCCTCTCCCCGCTTGCGCGCCGCCGCGATAAACACACCTAGATTGTCGCGCACCGCTTGCTGACCGATAAATTCACTCAGGCTGCGTGGACGCAAACTGACTGTCGCCGCAGCATCCTCAGGCTGCGATTCAGGTGTTACCAGCCGTTCTGAATTAACACTCATGCGGTAAGCTCACGCAGCCCGTTACGGATCAATTCCGCTACCGGAATATCCTCACCCTGTGCCTGCCGCACCCTGGCCAGCGCCGCTGAGGCTTCTTGTTCCTTGTAGCCCAGATTGACCAGCGCCGACAACGCATCCGCGATATCAGAGGACGCAAGGCCGAGGACGGAAGACAGGCTAGGTGTCTCTGTCCTCTGTTTTCTGTCTTCTGTCCACTGGCGCGGTATTTTATCTTTCAACTCATTGGCAATGCGCGCCGCCAGTTTCGGGCCGACGCCCGGGCTGCGGGCAAAGGCGCTTTTATCTTGTAACGCCACTGCTTTGCCTGTGCCCGCCGCGCCCAATACGCCGAGAATCGCCAACGCCACCTTTGCGCCAACGCCCTGCACACTCATTAGCAGGCGGAACCATTCCCGCTCTTCTTCGTACTCAAAGCCATACAGAGTGATGGAATCCTCCCGCACCTGAGTTTCGATGTGCAGGCTAAGCGGGCTGCCCGCCATGGGTAATTTTCCCAAAAGAGTGCTAGCACAATGAATGAGATAGCCGACACCGTTCACATCCAGCACGAAGCTATCAGAACGCACCGCCTCCACAATACCCTTTAGCCGCGCGATCATCTGGCGGCGCCTGCTAAAACCAAAGACTTGGCAATCATCAGTGCGCTTTGATCAAAATGCGAATGGCAGATGGCAATGGCTAGGGCGTCAGCGGCGTCGGCGCCGCTAATGGCGCAGCCGGGCAGCAGCCGTTCCACCATGGCGCGCAACTGGGCCTTGTCCGCATGCCCAGCGCCAGTCAGGGCTTTTTTCACCTGATTGGGGGCGTATTCGGCCACCGGCAAACCGGCCATGGCCGGCGCCAGCATCACCACCCCGCGCGCCTGACCAAGTTTCAGCGTGGACACCGGATCCTTGTTGACGAAGGTGCTTTCAACAGCGGCGGTGACCGGGCGCCATTGCGCAATAACTTCGCTCAGTCCCTCGAACAATTGCCGCAGGCGAAGCGCCAGATCGTCCTGCGCGTTTGAGCGCACCGCGCCATTCGCCACATGGCTGAGATGATTGCCGGCAACCTCGATAATGCCCCAGCCAGTGGCGCGCAGCCCCGGGTCAAGCCCGATCACGCGGATAATTTGCGCAGCATGGGAGGTGTGATGCATCTGCACTGCCTATCACAATTAAGCGGTGAGCGTTTCCATTACGGCGTCGTCAATTTCATAATTCGCAAAAATATTCTGCACGTCGTCACTTTCATCAATAGCCGCCAGCATTTTTAGCAGCGCCGCCGCATCGCCTGCACCGGGCTGAACCGTTATACGCGGCTTCCAGATTAGAGCCGTACTGGCGCCAGGTCCAAAGCGCGCCTCCAGCGCCGCCGCCACTTCATGCAGGTCCGCCACAGCGCAGGTTAACGTATGCCCGTCAGTACCCCTCACGCAATCCTCCGCGCCCGCATCGATGGCGGCCTCCAGCATCGTGTCGGCATCGGCTGCCGCTAGCGGATACTGAATACTGCCAACCCGGTCAAACTGATAGGCGACAGAGCCGCTCTCGCCCATGGTGCCGCCATTTTTTTGAAACGCCGCCCGCACTTCACCCACCGTCCGGTTGCGGTTGTCGGTCATCGCCTCGACGATTACCGAAACGCCGCCCGGGCCAAACCCCTCATAGCGGATTTCTTCCAGGCTGGCGGCGTCCGCGCCCTGGGATTTCTGGATTGCCCGCTCGATATTGTCCTTCGGCATATTCTCGGCGCGCGCGGCGGCGATTGCGCCGCGCAAGCGCGGATTGCTGTCTGGATCAGGCAGGCCGGACTTGGCCGCCACGGTAATTTCACGCGCCAGCCGCGAGAATATCCGGGCGCGTTTTTTATCCTGCGCACCCTTGCGGAACATGATGTTCTTAAATTGGGAATGACCTGCCATTTCCTGCTTCTGTCAAATTTGCCTTGGCAATAACTGCGCTACGGGTTGCGTAACGTCTTGGCGCTTGCCGGTCCAGATAAATTCTTTCTCAGTCAGCACGCCGTCCAGGCGCACATCCGTTTCATTCACCGGAACCTGCCGCACCCGTTGCGCCGCAAAACCAAGGCCAAGCGCAAGCTCGCATTTTCCATCCGCACGCAACGCCGCCAGCGAGCGGTCATAAAAACCGCCGCCATAGCCGAGCCGGTAGCCCTGCCGGTCAAACGCCAGCAACGGCGCAATGACGATGCGTGGCGCAACCACACCGGAACTTGGTGGAGGACCGAATGTTCCAAAGCCCGCCGGCGCAAGCGCCATGCCGGAACGCCATTCGCGAAACAGCAACAGGCCGCTAGCCGAATCAACGACCGGCAGCGCCAGCCGGGCGCCGCGCGCGGCAAGCATTTCGAGCAGCGGGCGGGAATCAAACTCGCCGCCGATGGGCCAATATCCGGCAATCGTCCCATCACTGGGGACCGGAATAGCGTCCAGGAAAACTTCCGCCGCCCGGCTATAGCAATGACTATCCGCCAGCCGGCGCGCCTCGGCTCGCAATTGACGCTGGGCGGCGCGCATTTCGCGCTTGCGGCGCTCGATTATGGCCTGGCCGTCAGCCACGTGGCGCACCTCTAAATTGCGGTAAAAAAACAGCGGCGAAGCCGCCATCGCGGATGGCGTGTTCAAACCCCCGGGTGCCTGCACTGCAGGTGGGCGCCATATATTCTGGACCACGATCCAGAACAGGGACAGCTCCCGTCGGTCGATTTAAGGCCCCTGGGTTATGTTGTCCTGTCCAGCGCGGCAGCCTCGCCTGCTTTTAAATTAGTCAGCTTCAAGGCGCGCTGCAAGTGCCTCAATCCGCGCAGTGGCCGATTCCAGGAATGAAATCTGCTGTTGCCGCCTGGCGCCTGGCCCGTCTGGTAAATTGGACACCAGATTTGGATCTTCGATTTTGGCCAAAGTGTCCGACAATTCGTCGGCGATCAGAATACTGGCCAGCACCAATAATTGCCCGTCCCCGCGGCTGCCTGCGCTTTCCCGCGCCGAGGTAATTTTTCCGTCCACATATTCGGCCAAATCCTGCAAATGCGCCTCCTCGCCTTCGCCACAGGTGAGTTCATAGGCCCTTCCATTAATTTTAACAGTTACTTCTGGCATTTATCTAACTTTATAAATTAAGCATTAAGGGTTTCGCGCAAGCCCGCGATGGCCCGCTCCAGCCGCTCCGATATCACTCTATTGCGCGCCCGTAGCGCACGGTTTTCCGATTCTAGTTTTGCCTGTTCCGCCCGCAATTGCTGCGCCACCTCTTCGGCATTCGCCTGTTTTTCCAGCAATTTGCCCGCCGCGCGTTCAAAGTGTGCAATGGCGTCGAGAAACCGCTGTTGCGCTTCGCCGATCAACGCCATGCCACACCGCCTTAATTTCGGAGTTAATCCTGATTGCGCACCTTAAGAAGCAGCTTGCCATACGTCAACAGCCGCACTTGACGATCGCCGCCCAACATGGTCAATCAGATAGAAAATCCTGCAATATCATTGACGGGGAACGGCGGGGGGAACGGCGCGAAAGTGGCCAGCACAGAGCAGATATTAGAGACAGCCCAGGCCAGCATGGCGAATGCGATTCGCGCCCTCAGCATGGACGCAGTGCAAAAGGCGAACTCCGGTCATCCCGGCATGCCGATGGGCATGGCGGATGTGGCGACGGTGCTGTTCACCCAGTTTTTGAAATATGATCCTGCCGATCCGAAATGGCCGGATCGCGACCGCTTTGTGCTGTCGGCCGGGCATGGCTCAATGTTGCTGTATTCGGTGCTGCACCTGACCGGCTATGCGGACATGCCGATGCAGGAAATCATCAATTTCCGGCAGCTTGGCGGCAAATGCGCCGGGCATCCGGAATATGGCCATGTGGCGGGCATTGAGACCACCACCGGGCCGCTGGGCCAGGGACTCGGCAATGCGGTTGGCATGGCGATCGCCGAGCGGCTGATGGCAGAGCAATTTGGGCTGGATATCGTCAACCATTATACCTATGCGATTGCCGGTGATGGTTGCCTGATGGAAGGGATCAGCCATGAGGCGATGAGCCTGGCCGGGCATCTGAAGCTGAACAAACTGATTGTGCTGTTTGACGATAACGCCATCACCATTGACGGCGGGACCGCACTTTCCTCCAGTGAAGATGTGCCGGCGCGCATCCGCGCCTATGGCTGGAACACGCTATCAACCGATGGGCATGACCCCGCCGCCATTGCCCATGCGCTGGAACACGCAAAGCTTAGCGATAAGCCCACCTTGATCGCCTGCAAAACCAAAATTGGCTTTGGCGCGCCGAATAAAGCGGGCACCGCCGATGTGCATGGCGCGGCGCTGGGTGACAAAGAAGTGGCCGCCACCCGCGCTGCATTGCGATGGAGCGCGCCGCCATTCGTCATTCCCGAGCCAATCTTAAAGGCCTGGCGCAGATTTGGCGGGCGCGGCACCAAACAATCGGGCGAATGGAAGCAGCGTATTGGCGCCATGAAACCCGACGCCCGCGCAGAGTTTGAACGCCGTCTGTCGGGTAAATTGCCGCAGGATTTTGATGGCGCAATCAGCGCCTTCAAGAAAAAGCTGGCGGAAGAAAAACCCACCGTCGCCACGCGCAAGGCGTCGCAAAACACACTGGATGTCATCAACGCCATCGTAGATCGGACGAGCGTCGTGTAGGG
>CAMTWQ010000044.1:0-21079 GCA_947085465.1 uncultured Alphaproteobacteria bacterium | reverse complement strand
CTTAAACATCTGATGCGCAAAGCTGCCGAACGTACCGTTGAGGACACATGGCGGCGTATCGGAACCCTGCTCAACGAGTTCCCTTCTCACGAATGTGCCGCATACCTCAGAAATGCAGGATATGGACAAACCTAAAATCATCCCGCTCTAGGACCTATCCCGAAGCGTGGCCCTTGATCAGTGAACTGAGGAATTTATCTATAGTCCCCGAATTGAGCACACCTGCGGCGCAAGCGATCCACGGATCAGTCGCGCCTTGCAAGGCCGGGCAGTGTTGTGGCGCGATGGCGCCGCCGCCCGGCCATCGTTTTTCAGTGCTTGCGGCGTCAAGTATTAAATCAGGGATCACAGGGTTATTTTGCAGCCATGCGCCGGATGGGCGGAAGAACCGCCCGGTAGTAAGATGGGCGGCGCCTAACTCGCCCAGCGAATGTGTGGTTTGAACGGTTCCCTTGCCAGTGGACGGCGCGCCTATAATCAGCGCGCGGTGGTTATCCTGAAGCGCCGCCGCGACAATCTCGGCCGCGGACGCTGAAAACCGGTCGATGAGCACAATCATCGGCAAACCATTCGCCAGATCGCCATTGCCTGCGGAAAATACGCTGGAGCGAGCCGGGTTTTGGTCCATCACAGTTACAATAACTCCGCTGTCCAGAAAGGCGTTGGCGATCAGGGCGCCCTGATCAAGATAACCGCCGCCATTACCGCGTAAATCAAGGATGACGCCGCGAGAGCGCCCAGGACCGGCGCCGCCGGAAAAAATAATTTCCCGCTCAATCATCTCACTCGCATCGCGGTTAAAGCTATGCAGTTTGATATAGATCATATCGCCGACCCGGTGGCTTTCGCTGCTGGCGCCAGCGACGCGCACCCGTGGCATGGACAGGTATAGAGGTTCCGCTTTCCCAGGACGCCGCACGGCGGCCACGAGATCCTGATTGGAGAGGCTGTCCAGAAAAACCGCCGCAGTTTCGATATCAATGTCGCTTAAGCTCGCATCGCCAACGCTCAGCAAAACATCGCCCGGCAATATACCTGCCTGGCCCGCCCGGCGCTCGGCGATCACATTTCGCACCAGCATGCCGCCCTCGGTCAATTCCAGGTTAAGTCCAATATCAAACACTTCTCCAAACAGCCGTGCGCGGCGGTCGCGCGAGGCAATCGGCGGAACGAATTTAGAATACTGGTCAATGGCGCTTATTAACCCGCTGGCGGCTGCTTCAAATAAATTTCTCAGGGCTTCGTGGCCGGAGAGTGAGGGGGGATTGCCAAATTCTTCCATGCTGGCGATGGCGCGCGCAGCAAGCATTGCTGGTGGCGGCGGTTGATATGTCTGTGAGCGGATTAAGGATATCAGCGTGCGCAATACGCCGCGCGTCATGCGGACCTCTATGGAAGTTGCCCGATGCGGGAGCAGCCGGTCAAAAGCGAAGACAATGTGCGATTCGGCTCGCAGCCAGTCGCTCATTGGCGCCCCGCCCATATTGGGCATTGCCAGTATTTCCACCGGCGGATGAATTTTCGGGGCGGCTTTAAGCTGTGCTGCAGCGCTGGTGATTCCCCAGCCAAGAATCCCCGTAACAATCAGTAATCCGCCAAAAAATAGCGGGATCGCGGACGCCAGCCCAAGCCAGTACATGTGTATCCCTTGAACTGGCGCCAAGCTCCCGCCAGGTTGGGAACTGGTCATTGCTTTACACTTGGTCGTCACGCTTGGCCATGCCCGCCTGAAAGGATTATGAATACGTCCGTGAGCAACTCTATCAGTCCGGCAAAAAATGACAAACCTGTTCGTGAGCCCGTGGCGCACCCGCCATGTGTCTTGCAACTTATTCCCTCCCTGGATGCAGGCGGGGCCGAGCGCGCCTGCCTGGATATGGCCGCATGGCTGCATCAGCAGGGCGGGCGGTCCCTGGTCGCGTCACAGGGCGGGCGGATGGAAGCCGAACTTGCGGCCCTTGGCGGCACATTAATTCGTTTGCCGATACATTCAAAAAATCCGCTGATCATGCTTGTGAATGGGTTTCGTCTTGCCTGGCTGGCGCGTGTGCACGCGGTTGATCTCATTCATGCGCGTTCGCGCGCGCCCGCCTGGAGCGGGCTGCTTGCCGGATGGCTGTGCGGCGCGCCGATGCTGACGACGTTTCATGGATTTTATGGCGCGGGCAATTGGCTGAAACGGTTTTATAACAGCGTCATGGTGCGCGGCGCGCGGGTGATTGCCGGATCGCATTTTATGGCGGCGCATATCGCGGCGGCATATGCGCCGCCTTTAGGCCGCATAGCCATGATCGCGCGTGGAATTAATCTGCGGCATTTCGATCCGGGCGCCGTGTCATCTGAGCGGGTAGCGGCGCTGCGCGCTGCATGGCGAATTCCTGATCGTGCTCACATCGTTCTGTTGCCAGGCCGGCTTACAAGCTGGAAGGGGCAGCTCCTGTTGATCGAGGCGCTGGCCAGGCTAAAGCGCAGCGATGTGACCGGCGTATTGGCCGGCGATTCGCAGGGCCGGGACGCTTATGTTGAGGAACTTTGGCAATTGGCGCGCCAGCATGGGATCGACGGCCAATTGCGGGTGACGGGAAATGCCGCCGACATGCCAGCGGCGTATAAGCTGGCCGATATTATCGTATCCGCATCCACCGACGCCGAGGCGTTTGGCAGGGCGCCGGTTGAGGCGATGGCCATGGGCTGCACCGTAATCGCCGCTGATCATGGCGGCGCTTCCGAGACCCTGCGCCCGCAAGATGGCGGCCCGCCGTTCGGCATTCTGTTTACGCCAGGCGATGCGGCGGCATTGACGGCTGCTTTGCAAAATGCGCTTTCCCAGGACGCGGCCATGGATGAGGGCCGCATGGCGCGCGCACGCGCGCATGTGAGCGCGAATTATTCAGACGCGGTTATGTGCGCAAAAACATATGCGTTGTATCTTGAAATTCTGGCGCAATCATGAAACGCATTCTGGTAATCAAGCTTGGCGCGCTGGGGGATTTCGTGCTCGCCATGGGGCCGTTCAAAGCGATCCGTGAACATCATGCAGGCGCGCATATTACACTGCTCACCACACCGCCATTTGCAGCGCTGGCCCAAGCTAGCGGCTATTTCGATGTGGTATTGCCTTATGGGCGCCCCAAACGCGGCGATATTGCTGGCCTAAAGCATTTGGTCCGGGTGCTGCGCAGCGGAAGTTTCGAATTTGTCTATGACCTGCAAACCTCACTGCGATCCAGTTTTTATTATTTCCTCATGCTGGGTAGGCGTCCGCAATGGTCGGGCATCGCGCCGGGTTGCAGTCACCGGCATACAGATCCCAACCGCGATGCGCAGCACACGATTGAACGCCAGGCTGGGCAACTAGCGTTAGCCGGCATCACTTCCGTGCCGCCTGCTGATGTTAGCTGGGTAAAAGCTGATTTGGGCCGTTTCCATTTGCCGCTTGCGTATGCGCTGCTAGTTCCAGGCGGTTCAGCGCATAGACCGCAAAAACGCTGGCCCGTGGCCGCATTTGCGGAACTGGCGGGCCGGCTGGTGGCGCAGGGCGTTTTGCCGGTCATTCTAGGCGCTGGGCCAGAGCAGGAACTGGCCGATGCGATCGAGGCCATCTGCCCGCAGGCGGTAAGCTTTGTGGATCGCACCGATTTTCTCGACATAATCAAGCTTGGACAAGGCGCACGGTGCGCCATTGGCAACGACACCGGGCCAATGCACTTGCTCGCCGCCAGCGGCTGCCCAAGCCTGGTGCTGTTTTCCGGCGCATCAGACCCGGCCCTGTGCGCCCCTAGGGGGGCCAACGTCACGGTTCTGCGCCGTGACAATTTGGCTGCACTTGCCGTTAACGAGGTAGCATCGTCCCTAATAACTTGATAGTAACTGTTTCTGAAATATTCACTTGCGATTAAGCCGCCA
This sequence comes from uncultured Alphaproteobacteria bacterium, assembly GCA_947085465.1. Lineage (GTDB taxonomy): Bacteria > Pseudomonadota > Alphaproteobacteria > UBA11222 > UBA11222 > CAMTWQ01. The sequence continues at coordinate 17,173 of CAMTWQ010000044.1, read as the reverse complement.
GTGCATGATCTTACAAGGAACAGCTATCACCATAACGGCAATTGCCGCCACGCATAGGAGAGAATTACATCGTACGCCGTCCAGTTGCAGCGCCCCCTTCCCGCGAAGGGCCGCGCGTTAATGAAGAAATCGAGGTGCCGAACGTCCGGCTCATCGATGGGGAAGGAGCCCAGGTAGGGGTCGTCAGCACTCAAGCCGCATTGCAAGCCGCCATGGCCGCCGGGTTGGACCTAGTGGAGGTATCGCCGCATGTTGACCCCCCTGTCTGCAAGCTGCTGGATTATGGCCGTTTCAAATACCAAGCCCAGAAAAAGGCCAACGAGGCCCGAAAGAAGCAAAAGGTCGTCGAGATCAAAGAGATCAAGATGCGCCCGAATATCGATGTGCATGATTACGGCGTGAAAATGCGCGCGGTCATGCGGTTTTTTGAAGAAGGCGATAAGGTCAAGGTGACGATCAGATTCCGCGGCCGCGAACTGGCGCACCAGGAACTGGGCATGCGCCTGCTGGAACGTGTGCAGACTGACACGCTAACAGCGGCTAAGGTGGAACAATATCCTAAAATGGAAGGCCGCCAGATGACGATGGTCATGGGGCCTAAGTGAAATTAAATAGGAAATTAAATAGGGTCAGACTCGATTTAGGTTTATGCGTTGTATTGCTTCATATTTCTAAAATTAAATCGAGTCTGACCCTATTTAATTTCGAGTCTGACCCTATTTAAGACCCTATTTAATTTCGAACGGCTTGATGGCGCCGCGCAATTCACCCTGTGGGAGCGTTTCGGAATGGACCATCACGTACCATTTGCCGGCGTTCAGGTCCGCTAACTGCGCCGCACTTAAGCTGGCTTTCCCGACCAGCCAATTGTTGCGCCCGGCCGGCTTGCCATTGGTGCCCAGATCGAACAGCACCGGGCTATCTTTGGCCTGCCGGGAAGCCGCCGCTGGCTTTTCTTCCAAATCGGCCGGGCCATGAATATAGACGCCCGTTGGCGGGCTGCTAAGGCCATAAAAGCTGACAATCCACATGACCTCGGCGCCGGTAAGCGCCATCTGGGCCGTGCCCAGGCCCTCGCTCTGCACCGGTGGCGTCAAATTAAACCCCCGTAATATCCCATTAAAGCGGATCACTTCGGGCGCTGGTCGCACCGCATCCGCCTCAGCCGCCGCAGCAATGCCCAGCCATAGGCCGGCGCAAACCCCCGCGAGCTGGCAAATCCGCCCTCTGATGCGCAGTTTTCCCATATTCACCCTCGCTTGACTGTTGGGCTTTTTTATTGGGTTCATTATGGATGCAGGTTGACAGTAGCTGCAAACAGAATTGTTGCTAACCTCAAGGGCCTATCCGGCTCAGGCACTTGTTTTTCTGCTCCGGCTCGGTTAAAACCCGCGCTCTCGGGGCGGCCCGGCCTGAAGGGCATGCCGTGGCGGCCCGAAAGCCTTAAGCTGCGCCTATGACGTTTTGGCGCTATGTGTTTCTAAAAGGATAGGCAAATGCCCAAAATGAAGACCAAGAGCGGCGCCAAGAAGCGTTTCCGCTCAACCGCCAGCGGGAAACTGCTGCGTTCGCAGGCCGGTAAGCGGCACGGCATGATCAAGCGTTCTAACCGGCAGATTCGCAATCTGCGCGGATCAACGCTGGTGGCCGAACCCGATGCGAAGCGCATCAAAAAATACTTCCTGCCCAACGGTTGAGGAAACACATAAATGGCACGTGTTAAACGGGGCGTCACTGCGCACGCCCGTCACAAGAAAATTACCGACGCCGCCTCCGGTTATTATGGACGGCGCAAGAATGTGTTTCGCGCCGCAGTACAGGCGGTCGAACGCGCGATGCTGTACGCCTATCGAGACCGGCGTCAACGCAAGCGTCAGTTCCGGGCGCTGTGGATTCAACGCATCAATGCAGGCGTGCGCGAACATGGCCTGACTTATGGGCGATTTATCAACGGCCTCAATCTCGCGGGCGTTGAGGTCGATCGCAAGCTGCTTTCTGATCTCGCAATTCACGAGCCTGAGGCCTTCAAAGCTCTGGTGGACACCGCGCGCAAGGCGCTGGGTTAACTTTACCGGAGCCTTTACCGGCTCCTTGAAAAATGCGCATCTTGCAAAGGGGGCCCGTGAACTCGGCTCCCTTTTCTTTTGTGCCGGTTATTGAGGTTGCGTGATGAGCGAAATCGAAACGCTGGAACGTGAAACGCTACAGGCGATTGCCTTGTGCGCGGATGAGAAGTCGCTGGAAGCGGTGCGCATTGCTGCGCTCGGCCGCAAGGGGCGGGTCACCGAACTGGTCAAGGGCTTGGGCGCCATGCGCCCGGACGAACGAAAACAGATGGGGCCGCTATTGAACGGCCTTAAGGATCGCGTCACCGGGGCGATTAGTTTGCGCGCGCGGGCCCTGCATGACGCAGCCCTTGATGCGCGGCTAGCCACAGAGCGCATCGACATTACGCTGCCGGCGCGGCCGCAAGCCGTTGGCGCCATCCATCCGGTAAGCCAGGTGATCGATGAGGTAATCGCCATTTTTGGCGATATGGGATTTTCGGTCGCCGAAGGCCCTGATATCGAAACTGATTTTTATAATTTCACGGCGCTGAACATTCCACCCGAACATCCGGCGCGGCAAATGCACGATACGTTTTATTTCAATGAAAAGCCCGATGGCTCGCGGCTATTGCTGCGCACCCATACATCGCCGGTGCAAATACGATCAATGCTGGCGATGGGCGCGCCGTTGCGCATTATCGCGCCGGGCCGCACCTACCGGTGCGACAGCGATATGACGCACACGCCAATGTTCCATCAGGTCGAGGGGCTGGTTATCGGCGAAGCGATCCATATGGGGCATCTGAAGGGCTGCCTGATCGAATTTTGCAAAGCGTTTTTTGAAGTTGACACTGTGCGGATGCGATTCCGGCCAAGCCATTTTCCGTTTACCGAACCAAGCGCCGAAGTAGACATCGGTTGCAGCCGTTCGGGCGGTGAACTGCGCATTGGCGAGGGCGCGGATTGGCTCGAAATACTTGGCTGCGGCATGGTGCATCCCATTGTGCTGCGGCATGGTGGCGTCGATCCAGATAAATATCAGGGCTTTGCCTTCGGCATGGGTATTGACCGGCTGGCGATGCTGAAATACGGCATTCCCGATCTGCGCGATTTTTTTGAGGCCGATTTGCGCTGGCTGCGCCATTACGGCTTTAATGCGCTGGATATTCCAAGCCTTGCCGGTGGATTAAGCCGATGAAGTTTACGCTTTCCTGGCTAAAGCAGCATTTGCAAACCACCGCGTCCGTGGATCAGCTTGCGGACAAGCTCACGGCCATTGGCCTGGAAATTGAATCTGTCACCGGGCTGGCGGCAAGCCTGCACGGGTTTTGCGTTGCGCATGTGACATCGGCCGGGCCGCATCCAAATGCGGACCGCTTGCGGCTGTGCATGGTTGATACGGGCCGTGAAACCCTGCAAGTGGTGTGCGGCGCGCCCAATGCGCGGGCGGGCATGAAAGCGGTGTTCGCCCCAGCAGGCGTGACAATTCCAGCGACCGGCATGGTGCTGAAAGCCAGCAAGATTCGCGGCGTTGACTCAAACGGCATGTTGTGTTCAGCGCGCGAGCTTGGGCTTTCCGGTGAACATGAGGGCATAATCGAATTGCCGGATGATGCGGAAATAGGCGCGCCGGTTGCGCATGTGCTGGGGCTAGACGATCCGCTGTTTGATGTTTCCATCACTCCTAACCGGCCTGACTGTTTGGGGGTGCATGGCGTTGCCCGCGATCTTGCCGCTGCGGGAATGGGTGTGCTGGCGTCTGGCGCGGTTGAACCTGTTGCCGGCGCATTCCCCTGCCCTATCGCCATCGGCCTGCAATTTGCTTCCCCATCCAGGCCCGCATGCCCGGTTTTCGCCGGGCGGCTGGTGCGCGGCGTGCGCAATGGCCCAAGCCCAGATTGGCTGCGCAAACAGTTGGAGGCGGTGGGCCTGCGTTCGATCTCGCCGCTGGTTGACATCACGAATTATATTTCCATTGGCCATGGACGGCCGCTGCATGTTTATGACGCGGATAAATTGCACGGGGAAATTCACGCGCGCATGGGGCGGGCGGGAGAAAAATTCCTTGCCCTTGACGGCAAGGAATATGAACCGGGCGTAGCGGATTGCGTCATTGCCGATGACAATGGCGTGCTTGGGCTTGGCGGCGTTATTGGCGGTGCGGCGACCGGCTGCACGGATGCGACAACGAATGTGTTTATCGAATCCGCCTATTTCGAACCGTTGTGTATTGCCGCCACGGGCCGCAAGTTTGGCATCGAGTCGGATGCGCGTTACCGGTTTGAGCGCGGCGTGGATCCGCAGTTTGTCCTGCCTGGTTTGGAGCTGGCGGCGCAGATGGTGTTGCAACTGTGCGGCGGAACGCCAAGCGATGTGCAAATTGCGGGCGCTATTCCTGCATTATCCGGCGTGATTGAATTCCGCCCGGAACGGGTATCGCAATTGACCGGCATGGCGCTGGAAGAATCGGACTGTGTGCGCATTCTGGATTCATTAGGATTTACCGTTGAAGCAGACACAAAGCCCATGCGTGTGCGTGCGCCCACATGGCGGCCGGATATTCATGGCGAAACGGATCTGGTGGAAGAAATCGCCCGCATTCATGGCTTTGACAATTTACCGGCGGTCCCGTTGCCGCGCATCACGGCGGTAAGCGGCGCGGCAGTCAGCACTAGGCAAAACCGTGTGCGCTGGGCCAAGCGGCTGCTTGCGGGGCGCGGCATGATGGAGGCGGTAACCTGGTCATTTCTTGACAAGCGATCATCTGAACTGTTCGGCGGCGGGGCGCCTTCATTGACGCTCGCCAATCCCATTTCATCGGAACTTTCGGTCATGCGGCCAAGCCTGCTGCCAAACCTGCTTGCGGCGGCGGCGCGCAATTCGGATCGCGGCTTTGCTGATATCGCGCTGTTCGAGGTTGGGCCGCAATATGCGGGTGACAGGCCAGAGGATCAAAGCACAGCCGCCACTGGCATACGATGCGGTCAGCCGCATCCTCGCCATTGGAGCGGGACCATGCGCGTTGTAGACGCTTATGACGCCAAGGCGGATGCGCTGGCGATTCTTGAAATGGCCGGCGCGCCGATAGGCAAATTACTCATCACGCAAGACGCGCCCGGCTGGTATCATCCGGGGCGCTCGGGCGTTATTCGCCTGGGGCCAAAGAATGTGCTGGCCAGTTTTGGCGAACTGCACCCGCGTATCCTGGACGCCTTTGGCCTGCGCGGCCCCGTGGCGGGCTTTGAAGTGGTGCTTGACGCCATGCCGTTACCCAAGCGCACGGGCGCCTCGCGAGGGGCGTTGCGCGTCTCTGGACTGCAACCGGTGACGCGGGATTTTGCCTTTGTGGTGGATAGCGGCGTGTCGGCGGGCGAACTGCTACGCGCCGCTCAAAGTTCGGCGATTGACGCTTCGCTGGCATCGATAGCCAGCGTCGCGCTGTTCGATGTATATGCAGGCGAACGGCTGGGTGAAGCGCGCAGGTCATTGGCGATCAGCGTAACGATACAACCCGCCGTGCGCACCCTGACCGATGCGGAAATAGATCAAATGGCAGGCGCAATCATCGCCACCGTCAAAAAATTAACCGGCGGCGATTTGCGTGCTTAACGCAGGATGATTTTGCGCCCGTTCATCGTCTCATCGCCTCGCTCGCAGCAACGAAGTGCTTGTCGCGGTTAAATCTAAAATCAGCACGCCTTAATTGCCGCCTTCGTCCTTTGACTTCTCTTCCGCCTCGCCTTTTGCGGCTTCTCTTGACAATTTGGCGTAGTCCGCATTCTGTTTTGACAGTGGTTCCCACGCTGGCGGCGCGTCGCCTGGATGCAGCACGCTTTCGCAGCGCGGCGCGCAGGTGAATGTCTCGGCGCCTGCTTCCACACCCGTTCCGCGATGCAAGGTGACGGTCCGGGTCAGATGCGGCACGACGGTGACATCTTTGTCAAACACCACATTCCCTTTGCTGTCAAAGCCCAGAATATTTGTCTCTCCCGTGGCGCGCCCAAGCACGAACAGCAAGTTATTGCTTTGCGCCGACACGTCGGCAATGTGCGGATTGCCAACGATGACGGTCGTGACAGCCTGCTCCGTCCGCAATACATGATTTTTATCAATGGTGATGCGCAAGTTATCACCAGCAGACGCCGTGACGCCCGCCTGTAAAACGAGCATGCCAATACAGGCCCCTAATAGTATAGGCACTCGCCGCATTTGCATCTTCTTTCCCCTTTGTTTACAGACAAACCGAACGGCACTTAGCGGGTGCTTCCCGGACGCTTATATGACAGCGCTTGCCTTGCAGATTAAAACGCGGAATATTAAGGAATTATAAACCCACCCTACGGTGCCCAGCAAATCACGTTCTGCCATTGCAGGAAAGAGAAAACTAGTATTGAGGGTTTAGAGTAAAATATTTCATATTCCCTTTACGGCCAGTTTACCATTCTGGTATTTAACTATTAGCATAGCTGATGGGGCTTTATTAAACCCTGACCTTAAATCAGGCTAGATCGGCGCCAGCCCGTAGGGTGGGCCAAAAATGGGAAAGCGGAGATGCTGGATCCGTTACAGTGCAAATTAAAAAATGTAAAGCTTTTCAAGGATTTATCTGCGCAGGATCTTGGGCAGGCAGAGGCCTTGTGCGTATGGCGTGAATTTTCGCGTGACGAGACAGTGATTAAGGCTGACGCGCCGCCGCAGGATGACGTCTATTTCGTTATTTCTGGATCAATGCGCGTTGGCCTGCCCGCAGGCCCCGCCGGTGAAATTGCCTTTATTGACCTAAAACAGGGCGATTTATTTGGTGAATTGTCTGCTTTGGACGGCCAAGGCCGGTCGGCCAGCGTTATTGGGCTCGAAAAAGGCGTGGTCGCCTCTCTGACAGCGGCTAATTTCAATCAAATATTACTGACGCATCCAGAGGTTTCCTATGCGTTATTACAGCATTTAACCTCGATTATCCGCCGTAATAACGCCCGTATCGTTGATTTGAGCACGCGCACAGACGTGCAGCGGGTGTATTCAGAGATATTGAGGATATCCGAGCCTGATCCGTCCGGCGACGGCTCCTGGCTTATCACGCGCATGCCAAAACACCGTGAAATTGCGGTTTGGGCTGGAACCAGCGAAGAAAGCGTCGCCACAGCGCTTGGCCAGTTGCTGAAGGTTGGACTCGCCAAGCGCCGCTATCCGAGCCTGCATATTATTGATCGCGCCAAGGTGCGGATGCTCGCTGAACTAGGCTGATGCTTCGGCGCTATCTAGCTCTTATATTGTAACCAATTGAAAAGGTTTGTTATTTATAAATTATGTTTGTCTTGCCATGAGTTATTTTATTTTGTGGCGAAAAGTGGGCGGCGTGTGATCCCAGTCACCTGGCGTTAAGTCAAAGCACCCCATATCTCGAATGTGCCGGGAAGATAGAGTTTGTGATTGTAGGATAAAAATCTGAGTATTAGACTAGACTGGCGTGAGACCGTGAAAGCAGCACTTGGCAACGCGTTAGACTGTTATTTGGCGCCTGCATATTGTTTTGTTTCTTTGTGAAGAATCACCCGTTGCTGAATGTTCGGCGGCGGGGTCAACCGGGCGGGATGGCCGCACGGTTTCAATCGGAAGGAGAGTTGTACATGCTTCGTAACATAGTTGCTCTGCAAGAGAAGATCCGTGCGTTTGGTAAGAATGAATCCGGCGCCACCGCCATTGAGTATGGCCTGATTGCCGCTGGTGTGGCCGTTGCGATTATCTTCGCCGTTGGCGCCCTGGGTGATCAGCTGGTTGCCCTGTTTGAAGAAATTGCTGGCGGCCTCTAATCGGTCCAAGGCTTTCAGCCCATGGGCACTGTTCAGGGCTGGACAACATTACGGCGCCATATGGCGCCGTAACTGTATCTGAACGCGGGCTGATACAGAGCCTTTCCCGGTCAGGTTGACCCGGCTACGCCTACGGCTTCGCCGTGGCGAGAGCAACCTGACCGGGAAAGGCTCTAATGAATGTGTTAGACCATTTTTATCCTGATCGGATTGATTCAATCCGATCAGGAAATGGTCTAGTCAGCAGCGCATCGCCGAATCCCATCATTCTGCGCCCTTGGCGGTTAAATAGGACAGCGTATGACAGAGTTAGGGTCCAGCGCGTATTTTATATTGCCGTGTGCTGCGCTGTTTATTGGCTGCATGGCCGCCACGGCTGTCTATGATCTGGCCAGTTACACGATCCCAAATTTTTTATCCTTGCTGATGCTTGCCGGGTTTGCAGTTTTAGGGGCAGGGCAAGGGCTTTCCTGGGCAATGCTCGCGAGCCATTTTAGCGCGGGCCTTGTATTACTGGCCGCAGGCTTCCTCATATACCTGCTCGGTTTCATTGGCGGCGGCGATGTGAAAATCATGGCGGCAACCGGTGTTTGGGCCGGTTGGCCCGACATGTATGTCTATGTCATGACTTTTGCAATTTGCGGCGGGCTGTTGGGCTTAGGGGTATTGCTGTTGGGACGCCAGCCCCTATCCCCCAGGCTTGCCCGAATCGGCTGGATTGTATCGTTGCATGCGCACAAAAATGGGATGCCGTATGGGGTTGCCCTCGCTATCGGGGCCATATGGGTGATGCCAAAACTCGATATATTTTCATCCCCCCTGGTGATGGGCGGCTGAGCGTGACTTCGGATGAAATGTTGTAATAAATGGCCGGTATCTACTGGGTGAAATCATACGGATTAAAGAGTGGCGTGATGCAAAATAGGTGGTAAGCGTGTATTATTTGCAACGATCATTAATAAATTTTTCACCATATTAATGCAATTGTTGACAAATTCATCTAAGACTTGAGAAAGTCTTTGCAGTAATGCGTTTTATTTGCCCCTAAAACGAGCATGGGGGAAAATAGGCGGGAGGGCGCCGATTTATGAATATTATGCGTATCGCTATTCTTGGGGTCGCGCTTATTGCGGCGGCCTTAACCGCATTTTTGGTGCGTAGTTTAATCTCCGCGCCCAGCGAAGTCGGGCAAGCGGAACGCGCCCCTGATCCGACCACGCAGGTTTTAGTGGCGGCCCGCACTCTGGAAATTGGGACCAAGATCACCGCCAAGGATCTGCGCTGGCAGGTATGGCCGCAGACGGCAATAGCGTCTGTATATTATACGCTGGCCAAAACCCCGAACGCGGTGGAGGATTTGACGGGCGGCGTTGTCCGCGCAACGCTTTTCGCCGATGGGCCGATTACTACGGGAAAAATTGTTAAAACCGGCGATGTTGGTTTCATGTCCGCCATTCTTGAGGGTGGCAAGCGCGCGCTCGGCGTGAAGATAACCCCGGACACGGGGGCTGGCGCGTTTATTTTGCCAGGCGACCGCGTTGATGTTCTGCACGCCATGCGGCCAACGCAAGGGGATGCACAGGATGAAAAAACCGGGGCGCCCAAATTAAACAGTAAGACAATTATTGAAAATGTGCGGGTTCTAGCGATCGACCAGACCGCGAGCGACCCCAAGGCGGCGCCTGGCATGAGTTCGGTGATTGGCAAGACCGCGACGCTGGAACTAAGCCCTGAGCAAGCGGAAATTCTGGTTAGTTCCGCGATTAGCGGTGTCATCAGCCTATCACTGCGCAGCTTGGAGCGTCAGGATGATAAGAATTTTGCCGAGCGCGAGGCCGCAGCGGCGGCGGCGCTTGCTGCTGCGCGCACCAAAGCGGATGGCTTCAAAGTGATTCGTTTCGGTCTTCCATTCGAATACCGGCCTTAATCACAAAGATCATGCCAATGAATGAACAGTTGAGTTCCCGGTTGTTCCAATTGGCCCCGTTCAGGACGGGCCGGTTTATGGCGATATCCCTGGCGGTGAGCTTTGGCCTTGCGCCAGCGCCGGGCCATGCCGCGGATGTCAAGGAAACCGTGGCTGCGCCATCAGTGAGGATAGCGCCCGCCGTTGAAAAAGCGCGCATCACCCTGGATGATCAGGCGTCCGGCGCCGTCTTTGAAAAAATTACCCTAAGCCGGGGAAAGGCGGCGGTCGTCGAGCTGCCCAGAGACGCCCGTGATATTTTGGTGGCGGATCCAGCCATCGCGGACGCCCAGGTGCGCACGGCGCGTCAGGTTTATATTATTGGCAGGACAGTTGGCGTCACCAGCGCCATGTTCTTTGATGACCAGGGCAAACAGATTTTGAATCTGGAAGTTTCGGTCGGCCTGGATTTATCCACCGCAGAAGCGTCATTGCGATCACATTTGCCCGACAATAATTTAAGGCTGGAGGCGCTTGGCGCTAACATCTCAATTAGCGGCAGGGTGCCTAATCTGGCGGCAGCCAACCGGGCAATCTCTATCGTGCGCCGTTTTGTGGCGAGAGACGAAAACATCGTCAATCTGCTGACCATCGAGGGCGATGAGCAAGTATTGCTGAAGGTCCGCGTGGCGGAAATGAAGCGAAGCGTTTCCAAGCAGCTTGGCTTCGACCTGTTTGGCAACTTCAACCGGGGGGGCGGCAGCGCGTTTCAGGCTGGAACCTTCAATCAATTCGGCATTGCCGGTCGCCTGCTTGGCGGTTTGGTCGCGGGCGGCAACAAATCCACGCCTGGCGGGGCGGCTGCGCCACTTATAAATCCAACAAACCCTGTGGCGGCGGTGTCAGTTACCTCAAATTCGCTTACTGGCGTTTTGCAGGCGCTGGAACGCGACGGGATGGTGCATGTTTTGGCCGAACCCAATTTGACGGCGGTTTCAGGGGAATCGGCGAAGTTCCTGGCGGGTGGCGAGTTCCCGGTTCCGACCGGCCGCGACCGCGAAGGCAATATCATCATCACGTTCAAACAATTTGGCGTTGGACTGGGCTTTACCCCTGTTGTGTTGAGTGACGGGCGCATCAGCTTGCGCATGTCGACGGAAGTAAGCCAGATTTCAAATGAGCAAACGGTTACGCTGGCGGCCCTGGTTGTTCCCGGTCTCTCGGTGCGCCGCGCCGAGACGACAGTTGAGTTGCCAAGTGGCGGCAGCCTGGTGATCGGAGGTCTGTTGCAAAACGATATCCGCAAATCGATCGATGGCGTTCCGGGCTTGAAGGACATCCCTATCCTGGGCGGCCTGTTCCGCAGTTCCGACTTTCAGAGCAACGAGACCGAGCTGGTTATTATCGTTACCCCGTATCTGGTCAATCCGGTTCAGGAAGACCAGTTGCGGCTGCCAACGGATGGTTTTGCACCGGCGAGCGACATTGACACCTATTTCCTGGGTAGAATGTCTGGCGTGTACAAGCGCAAGGCGGACGCGCAAACTAGCCTGCAAGGCCCTTACGGGTTCATAATGGAGTGATGGAATGTTGCGGATTAAAATACGCGGAAATTCCGGAGCGGGAACGCTAATGGGCGACCGGATAAAGCGCCTCGTCCTGCTGGCTTTATGCCTGGGCCTGGCCGCATGTCAAAACAAGGTGCTTTCCGAAGCGCGCCCAATGAGTGATCCAAGGCAAGCATTTCCCACACAGGTGGCGCCGCAAACGGAATCGTTAAGCCTGCCGGCGGCTGTTCCGGGACAGGGGATAAGCGACGCCACGGCAGCCCGGATCGGCGCTTTTACATCTAACTACTTGCGCCGCGGTCATGGCCAACTGCTTCTTGAAACAACAGCAGGGCCGGCATCTAAAGAGTCACTCGCTCAGATAAAGGCCGTCAACGGCATTCTCGCTGACTATGGCGTTCCTCTGTCGCAGATAGCGTGGCGGACACAAGGCGCCGCCCAAGCAACACTGACGCCTGTGCCCGGCGGGCCCGCCGCCGATGGGGGAGCCGCCAAAGGGGATGCAAGCCCGCTGATTATGAGCTATACTCGCTATGTGGCCTCCAGTGCGCCATGCGGCGACTGGAGCAAGGATACTGGCTCCACCCATGACAACCAGACGACGGCGAATTTTGGCTGCGCCACACAGCATAATCTGGCGGTCATGGTGTCTGATCCGGCGGATTTGAAGCGGCCGCGCCAAATGGACGCCAGCAGCCCAACCCGGCGTGCGACCGTCATCAATAGATACGGTCAGGGCCAGACGACTTCGACGCCGCGCGGACAAGATGAAAAAGGCACAGTGAGCGAAATAGCAAGATGAGCGATGCGGGCAGCAATCCGGTTGAACAGGATCTAACCAACCCCTCGGGCGAGGTGGTCAAAACTGGCGGCGGGCTGATTCCTCGCATTAGTATTCATGCTTTTTTCAACCGGCCGGAAAACCGCGAAAACCTGGCCAATGCGTGCAAAGACCGGCGCATGGTGAAAGTGAATTGCGAAATACATGAAGGCAGCATCATCACCGCCACTGATACTTTCAAGGAAGCTCCCACGCCCAATCTGCTGATTGTCGAGGTGCCTGACGATCCGCAGGAAGTTTTTACCGCTTTGCAGGGGCTGGCCGAGGTTTGCGATCCTGGCACGCAAGTCGTTCTGGCCGGCAAGCTGAACGATATCACGGCGTATCGCGAGTTCATGCGCCATGGCATCAGCGAGTATCTCGTATCGCCGATCACACCAGTGCAATTCATAGAAATGCTGGCCGTGCTTTACGCGGATCCCGCCAGCCAGCCCAAAGCCAGGGTGCATTGCTTTGTTGGCGCCAAGGGGGGTGTCGGGTCGAGCACGATTGCGCATAATGTCGCCTGGTGCATTGCAGAACGCCTGATGCAGGATACGATCCTGCTTGATTTCGATCTTGCCTTTGGCACGACGGGCCTGGATTTTAATCTTGAACTTAACGGCAAGGGCATTGCCGAGGCATTGCTGGATCCAAACCGGTTGGATGATGTGTTGCTTACCCGTCTGGTTATGAAGGCCACGGACCGGTTGCAGCTATTCACAGCGCCGGCCAATCTGGAATCAGGATTTGATCCGGCGCCTAAAGCCATAGAAAAAATTCTGGATGTCGTTAAGGCGAATTTCGCTCATGTGGTGATCGATTTGCCACATACATGGGGCAACTGGGCGCGGACTGTCCTTACCACTTCAGATGAAGTTTTGCTGACGCTGCAACCAGATCTGGTTTGTTTGCGTAACGGCAAGAATATATACGACTATCTGTACTCGCAGCGCCCAAACGATGTGCCGCCCCGCGTTTTGCTCAATATGACCGAAGCGCCGAAGCGGCCGGAAATCCCCACCAAGGAGTTCTCGGATGCGCTTGGCTCGCCGCCTAGCGGGATTTTTACCTACGATAACCTGCTGTTCGGAACGGCGGCGAACAATGGGCAAATGGTTGTTGAATTAGACGCCAAAAATAAGAATTCCGAGATGATGCTGCATCTTGCAGAGGTGATCACCCAGCGCACCACTTCCAATGGCGCGACGCAGAAAAACCTATCGCCAGCAGCGAAATTCCTGGCCCTGTTAAAAGGGCAAAAAGGCTAACCCATGTTTGGCAAGCGGACAGAAATCAAGCCAAAGGTTGACATAACCGCAGCGCCAGGCGCCGCGGCGAAGCCGAAGATTGCGCCGCAAGCCCCCCCTGAACGGAGCGCTGAAGAAACCAATATTGAACCCATTGGCGGTGATAACGCGCGCACCGAGCAATATTATCAACTCAAGACAAGCGTCTTTAACGCACTGATCGATACGGTTGATCTGGCGCAAATGGCGGCGCTTGACACGACAGCAGCAGCGGAAGAAATCGGTGACATTGTCACCGAAATTATTGCCGTAAAAAATCTTGTGATGAGCGTTGCCGAACAGCAGCGGCTAATCACGGATATTTGCAATGATGTTCTTGGGTATGGCCCGCTTGAGCCGCTGCTGGCGCGCGATGATATTGCCGATATTATGGTGAATGGCGCGGCCCAGACGTTCATTGAGGTTAACGGCAAGATCGAGAAGGCCGACATTCATTTTCGCGATAATGCGCAACTGATGAATATCTGTCAGCGCATCGTTAGCCAGGTTGGCCGCCGTGTCGATGAATCAAGCCCCATATGCGACGCGCGATTGGCGGACGGCTCCCGCGTCAACGTGATCGCGCCGCCGCTCGCCATCGATGGCCCCACACTGACGATTCGTAAATTCAAGAAAGATAAACTGAAGCTCAGCGATCTGGTGAATTTCGGCGCGATCTCGCCGGCGGGCGCGGTCATTATCTCGACCGCCTCACGGGTTCGCTGTAATATTTTGATTTCCGGCGGCACCGGCTCCGGCAAGACAACGCTGTTGAATAGTTTGTCGGCGTCAGCGGCCGATGACGAGCGCATCATTACCTGCGAGGATACGGCCGAACTGCAATTACAGCAGCCGCATGTGGTGCGCCTTGAAACCCGCCCGCCCAACCTTGAGGGCGCGGGTGAAATCACCATGCGCGATTTGGTGAAAAACTGTCTGCGCATGCGCCCGGAGCGAATCATTGTCGGCGAGGTTCGCGGGCCTGAGGCGTTCGATTTATTGCAGGCGATGAACACCGGCCATGACGGCTCGATGGGCACATTGCACTCTAACAGTCCGCGTGAAGCCATCAGCCGCGTCGAAAGCATGATCACAATGGGCGGATTTAGCCTGCCCGCCAAAACCATCCGGGAAATGATTGTGTCGGCGGTGAGTGTCGTGGTGCAGGCTGCGCGTTTACGTGATGGTTCGCGCCGGATTACCCATATTACCGAAATCATCGGCATGGAGGGCGACGTTGTTATTACGCAGGATGTTCTCACCTATGAAATTTTAGGCGAAGACAACAAGGGGAAGCTTATCGGCATTCACAGGCCGGGCGATGCGGGAAATCCAAAGTTTCTGGAGAAGGCCCGTTATTACGGCCTGGCGGATACGCTTACCGAGGCGCTTGAGGAATTGAACGAAAATTATTTACGGGAGAAACCAAGATTGCTTGAGCGTGTGGTACGCTAAAGCAGGGTTTCTCAATTGCTCTATATTTTAATGTGTTAGAGCAGCTTTCCCGATCAGGAAAGGGTCTAGTTTCTAAAAATGGTGCGTTAGCGGAATGGACCAAACTACTGCAATCGTCCTAGTTTCTATTCTGGCGGCGGTAAGCTTTGCTGGTGCTGGCTATGCGTTGCTTGGCCCCCGGATGGCCGAACGCAGCCGTTTGCGCCAGCGCATTGAGATCGCCGGTGTTTTTCCTGATGACGCAAAGGCAGGCGCGCGCCGGGGCGGCCGTGATGGCCCGCGCGGCAGCGCTAAACGCAGCGTGCAGAAAACACTGAAGGAAATTGAGGACGCGGCCAAGGGCAAAAAAAAGCGGCCCACAATCGAGCAGATGATAGGGCGGGCGGGCATTGTACTGACGCCGATGCTTTTCATTATTGGCTCGATTGGGTTTGGCCTTGTCAGCTTTTTCGTTTTGTATGTTTTGATGAGCATATCGCTGCCGGTCTCCGCTGCATTCGGCTTTGCTGGCGGGTTTGGCGCGCCACGCTGGCTCCTTGGCTATCTGGCGTCGCGGCGGGAAACCGCGTTCTCGTCGCATTTTGTCAATGCGGTGGATGTGGTGGTCCGAGGGGTAAAATCCGGGTTGCCGGTGGGTGAGTGCATGTCGATTATCGCGCGTGAAAGCCCTGATCCCCTGGGCGGTGAGTTCCGCACCCTGGTGGAGGGGCAGAAGCTAGGCATCACCCTGGCGCAGGGGCTTGACCGAATGCTGGACCGGATGCCAAGCCCAGAACTGAATTTCTTCGTGATTGTGTTGACGATCCAGGCGCAAACTGGCGGCAACCTGTCAGAAGCGCTGGGCAATCTGGCCAATGTCCTGCGCGAGCGAAAGCAAATGCGAGCGAAAATTCAATCGATGTCGTCCGAAGCAAAGGCGTCCGCCATGATTATCGGCTCGCTGCCGATTATTGTTGGCCTGCTGCTTTTTCTCACCAGCCCCGACTATATCGGCCAATTGTTTAGCACTTTTCTCGGCAACATCATGATTGCCGGCGGGTTGTTCTGGATGTCGTGCGGCGTGTTCGTGATGAAACAGATGATCAATTTCGATCTTTGAGTATTGCTAAGGCGAGAATAGCGGGATGAGTTTTTTTACCACCTATTTTAACCGGGAATTCGCGGTCCTGCTGCTCGCGTTTATCGGTGTGCTTGCGACCATACTCACGCTGGCGCTGCCATATCTGCAAACTGACCAGCTATCGGCGCGGCTTGGTGCGGTGACCAAGCACCGGGAACAGATGAAGGCAAGCGCCCGCGTAACCCGCGATTCAAAAAAAACCCGCGGGCTGCGCCAGAGCTCGGACGGATATATGCAGGATATCGTCGAGCGGTTTAGCCTGCGCAATATTCTCGAATCGCCGGAGACCAAGACGAAACTGTCGCAAGCGGGATTTCGCGGGCAGGCCCCTTTGGTGGCGTTCCTGTTTTTCCGCCTGGTGATGCCCGGGATCGTGTTTCTCGGAGCGTTGTTCTTTCTATTTGTGATGAAGGGAATGGATGCCAGCGACCCGGTTAAATTCGGGATAGCCGTAGCCGCCGGTGGCGCGGGTTTTTACCTTCCCAATGTCTATCTTGAAAACATTATCGGCAAGCGCAAAGCCTCAATTTCCAGGGCCTTTCCAGATGCGTTGGATCTGATGCTGATCTGCGTTGAAGCGGGCATGACCATTGAGGTCGCATTTAACCGTGTGGCGCGCGAAATAGGCAGCCAATCGGTCGAGCTGGCGGAAGAATTGGGACTTACAACTGCGGAACTGACCTATTTGTCGGACCGGCGCATAGCGCTTGAAAATCTTGGGGTGCGCACGGATTTAGACGGGGTGAAGGCGGTGGTGACATCGCTCATTCAATCTGAGCGCTACGGAACGCCGCTTGGCAGCACATTGCGGGTGATGGCGCAGGAAAATCGCGATATGCGGATGTCCGCCGCAGAAAAAAAGGCCGGCGCATTACCGGCCCAGCTTACCGTGCCGATGATCTTGTTTTTCCTGCCGGTGCTGTTTGTCGTGATTCTAGGGCCGGCCTTCATCACCATGAGCAGCAGATAGGCCAAGAGCAGCCTGCGATTAGCTTTTGCACCTTGTGCTCAAGCTAATCGCAGAAAGCTGCTCTAACAGTTTGAAATCTAGAGCAACATGCGATCAGATTGAACCTCATGGTTCAATCTGATCGCATGTTGCTCTAGAGCCTTTCCCGGTCAGGTTGAACCAACCTGACCGGATAAGAAAGGCACTG
>CAMTWQ010000043.1:0-47387 GCA_947085465.1 uncultured Alphaproteobacteria bacterium | reverse complement strand
CTTGACTCCGCAAAGGCGCCCGAAAATGCGGTTAAAAAAAAGCCAGAGCGTTTTGAAATGCGCTGAAAATGCCCTGGTTTTCATATCTGGCCGCGTTTTTGACCGGAAAACCCGGTCCGGGTTTTCCTAAAAACGCTCTAGCCTTTAATACCGGTAACGGGGTGTATAGCATACGCGCATAGCGTTTTCAGACTGCATTTGCGGCCGCTCCCGTGTCGCGCAGGTCCGGATTTGAATTGTAATCCTCGCGTAATGTTTTCGCCGCCAGGAAATAATGCGCCGCCGACCATAGATTCATCATTACCGCAATGATCAAGGCGTAGCGCAAGGCTTCGTCGCCATATTCCGGCTTCAGAAAGTCACTAAGCACGCCAACCAGCAACGGGCCAAGCCCCATGCCGATCAGGTTGAGCACAAACAGCAGCACCGCCGCCGCAATCGCGCGCATGCGCATCTGCGCCATGCCCTGCACCACCGCAAAAGTCGGCCCCAGATAGAACGGGCTGAGGAATGCAGGGATAAGATAGAAGTACAGTGCGCCTTCCTTGCTGGGCGACAGCAGCGACAATATCGTCAGGGGAATAAGGATGATCAGGCTGAGCGCCGGAAGCCATACATACATGCGCCGGTCTTTCTGGCCGAAACGGTCGCAGATATATCCGCCCGCAAAAGTACCCAGACCACCAGCGACCCCGGTAATCAGCGCCAGATAGGTGCCAATTTCAGCCAGCCCCATCTGATGGCTGCGGATAAGGAACGCCGGCAACCAGGTGCCCAGCCCATAGCTGACAAAGGCGTGCAGTCCGGCGGCCAAAGTCAAATGGCGAAATGACGGCCTCGACCAAAAATATAGCACGGCTTCTTTGAGCGAGGCCTGCTCCGCCACGCTCTGAACCCCTTCGGAATATCCCCGTGGCGGTTCACTCACTGTCTTGCGGACGATGATCGCCATTATGACGCCAGGCAATCCCACAACAACAAACGCCGTGCGCCAGTCAAAGAAATGCACCAGCCAGCCGCCAGCCAGAAATCCGATCATCACGCCAATAGGCGCGCCCAGCGAAAAAATGCTCAGCGCCGTCGCCCGGTTTTCCGGCGCAAAATAATCTGAAATCAGGGAATGGGATGGCGGACTGGCGCCCGCTTCACCAATCGCGACGCCAATGCGCCCCAGCATAAGCTGCCAGAAATTCTGCGCCAGCCCGCAAACGGCGGTCATCAGGCTCCAGGCGGCAAGCGAGACGGAAATCACATTGACGCGCGAATTTTTATCGGCATAGCGCGCGATCGGAATGCCGAATGTGGTGTAAAATATCGCGAAGGCAATGCCCGAAAGCAGTCCCAACTGGGTGTCGCTAAGCAGAAGCTCCCGTTTGATGGGTTCCAGCAGCATCGACAAAATCTGTCTGTCGATCAGATTGAAAACATATACGACGACCAGAATGCCAAGCACATATTGCCGGTAGCCAGTGGTGAATAAGACGCGCGCCTGCTGGGCAGGCAGGTCTGTTGCTCTATCCATTTACGCTCCCCACTTAGCCGGTTTATTTGTGTAACCGGTCAATAATTATTACTATGCGTCCAACCGTTGCTGCTTTTTATCTTTATGGCAAGCGCATTCATCAGCTAGCTGTAACGTGGCAATAGGCTGGCGGCGGGCAATATCAAAAACAGGGATAGTAGGGAGGCATCCCTTATAGAGAGCCAGTTTGAGGGCCAGTGCTCAGCACAAAAAAAAGCAAGACGTGCCAAGCATATTGGCAGTCTTGCGGATGTTGGGTTTATTATTGTTTTTGCATCCCCTAAAGCAGTTTTCCTTTCAGATTATGCCTAGGCGTGGCTGCTCTCGCTCCCCTGGATGTTTCCCCCTAAACTCGGGCCCTACCGTACATTGCAGTGATGCCTCGTTGTTGAGAGAAACTTATTCTAGCTTATTGCGAGAGTCACGCAATAAATCACATGAAAGCGGAATAATTTTATAATTTTCTAAAGTCTATTCAAAAACGAGGGCATGAGTTGGAGCTATACTCGGATTCTTCCGCTACGCTATACATGCATTAAGACTCCTGGTTTCCATATAAATCATTAATATATTCGTATTATATTTTATCAAATGATGAATAAAATCATAGAGCCTTTCCCGGTTAGCTTGAACCAAGCTGACCGGATAAGAAAGGCTCTGATTGAATGTGCTAGACCATTTTATCCTGATCGGAGTGATTCAATCCGATCAAGATATGGTCTAGTGTACTTGCTCGTTTTGCTTACGTCTCCGTCACTGGCGGCAGACACCATCGTTACGCAGACTTCAAAATGCCGCATGATTACCCGCCATGTTCCTGATGCTGACGTGGCCTACAGGCCGGGACAGGATGAGGTGGCGGGCAAGCCGGTGGCGCCCGCGGATTTACCAGCGGATTTAGACCGGGCGGCTCCCCAAATAATAGCGCCGCAAAATTTTGCTATCGAAATCGACGCCGCGTTGCCGGGAACCGGGCCTGCCGCTATCCAGCCGCGCGCCAAAATCGGCCGGGTTGAGGTGTCGGATTTAGAGGGTGAAACAACGCTCAGCTTCAATGGGCAAAAGCTGTATCAGGGCGCGCCGCAAACAGCTTCCCCGGAATGTGCGCAATAGCCACTATCTCATCCAGGTGATTGCTAATCCCTGGGCCATTGCCTAAAAGGCTTTATCAACACAATTCAAGCCAGCAGGCCCATCATGAAGCTATCGCAATTCTTTTTGCCCGTGCTGAAGGAAGACCCCGCCGAGGCGCAAATCGTTTCGCACCGGCTGATGCTGCGCGCCGGCATGATCCGCCAGATGAGCGCGGGAATTTATGCCTGGCTGCCGCTGGGGCTGCGCGTGTTGCGCAAGATCGAGCAGATTGTGCGCGAGGAGCAAAACCGCGCCGGCGCTATCGAACTGCTGATGCCCACCATTCAATCCGCCGATCTGTGGCGCGAAAGCGGCCGCTATGAGGCCTATGGCAAGGATATGCTGCGCATCACCGACCGGCACGAGCGCGACATGCTGTTTGGCCCGACCAATGAGGAAATGATCACCGATATTTTCCGCAACACGGTGCGCAGCTATCGCGACCTGCCGCGCAATCTGTATCATATACAGTGGAAATTCCGCGATGAAATCCGCCCGCGTTTTGGCGTCATGCGCGGGCGCGAATTTCTGATGAAGGACGCCTATTCGTTTGATATCGACGCGGCGGGCGCGCGGCGTTCCTATAACCGCATGTTCATGGCGTATCTGCGCACCTTCGCCCGCATGGGCCTGAAAGCCATTCCCATGGCCGCCGACACCGGGCCGATTGGCGGCGATCTCAGCCATGAATTTCTTATACTCGCTGACACCGGCGAAAGCCAAGTGTTTGCGCATGCCGACACTCTTTCGCGGGACTGGGCGGCGGAAAATGTCGATTATGCGTCGGATTTGCAGCCGTTGATTGATGGCATGACGGCGCTCTATGCGGCGACCGAGGAAAAACACGACGTGGCGCGTTATGAAAAAGAAGTGCCCGTGGACAAGCGCGTCACTGCGCGCGGCATTGAGGTGGGGCATATCTTTTATTTCGGCGCCAAATATTCCGCCGCCATGAACGCCGCCGTCACCGGGCCGGACGGAACACAGATCACCGTCGAGATGGGTTCCTATGGTATCGGCGTATCGCGCCTGGTGGCGGGCATTATCGAGGCCAGCCATGACGCGAACGGCATCATCTGGCCGGCATCGGTTGCGCCGTTTGACATTGGCCTGATCAATCTGAAACCCGGCGACGCGGCGGTGGATGCGGCCTGCGCTGATCTCTACGCCAAACTTACGGCGGCGGGCAAAGACGTGCTGTATGACGACAGCGGCGAACGGGCCGGCGCGAAATTCGCCAGCATGGACCTGATCGGCCTGCCCTGGCAGGCGATCATCGGCCCCAAGGGCGTCAAGAATGGCGTGGTCGAGATAAAGAACCGCGCCACCGGCGAGCGGGCGGAGCTGAGCGTTGATGCGGCGCTGAAACTGCTGGCGGGTTAGAGTCTGTCTCAGTTTGTTTGAATCACTTGCCCGGTTCCGTCATCGCGAGCCGCGAAGCGGCGCGGCGATCCAGAAGCAAAACTCTCCGGCCTTTCCTTGTGGCTCCTGGATTGCTTCGCTTCGCTCGCAATGACACAGAAGATGGGATATGATTCAATTTGAACAGGATGCACTCTAGCCGCGTGACGGAGGCGTTTTCGGCTTTTGAGTGGCTGGTGGCGGATTATTAAAGTGGGAGCGGCAAACTGTCATGTCAACACCTGACCCCGAGGATCTGCGCGCCTTTAGGAAGAGTCTGCCAGAGCAGATGAAAGGGCAACAGATTCTCGACTACCATGAATTGTCCCTGTTCGAGTGGTATGTGCGTGAGCGTGCCCAGACTATCGACCTAATGCTCACAGAAGAACGCGCTTACATCAAAGAGCAGCATGACGATGGTCTCGATTTAGGCGATGTGAAGGACAGCGGGATGTTTGCCGTTGAATACTACATTAAGCGAGTGCGCTACGCCGATGTTATTTACCTGACTAGCCTGCTCGAATTGTATCTCTCGCGCGCTTCAAAGAAATTGGAAGTCGTTCTTGGCGATCACAACGTGACGTTTCGCCCGGATGAACTGGCCGGAAACAAATGGGTGAAACATAAGAAATTCCTTGAAGGATACGGCAAATTTTCTTTTCCAGCTGGTGCGTGGGCTACCCTTCTAACGCTCATTGAAGTGCGGAATATCCTCGTTCACGAAAATGGGGACACCGCTGCAATCCGTTCAACCAATCTAAACAGAATTCAAGAGAGTCCGGGCCTCCAAGCGGATCGCGGTGAACTCGTAATCGAGGACGAATATATCAGGGATTGCCTATCTGCATTCCGTTCGGTGGTCGAGCACGTCAATAACCAGATCAACCAATCCATCGAACGTACTTTGCAGCCTCAAGGATTGAAGCCTTAGAGCATAAGGGGTTACCTCACTACCCTTAAAAAAGTGAATGCGTTCCCAAACCTTACCCCACCCGCGCGACGCGGCGCACGGTGACATTGCCCTTGTTGCGCACCTGCGCCAGGTCATAATCGAGTTGCATGCCGAGCCATGTTTCCGCGCTGCTGCCGAACGCCTTGGCGAGGCGCACCGCCATTTCGGGCGAAATGCCGCTCTGGCCATTGATCAGCTTACTCAGCGTCACCCGTGTGACGCCAAGCGCCTCAGCGCCAGCGGTTACGCTCAGACGAGAGCCTGAATCATTTGCACTGAATCACCCCCATTGTCACCCGCAACGGGTGCGGGGTGACAGCATTTCATTTTCACCCCGCAAGCTATAAAGCTTGCGGTGGAAATTGGCTGTAAACTGTATATTGTCCCCAATCAGAGCGCTTTGTAATCAAATTGAGGCCGCGTGACTTTCTTGCCTGTCGTTGAACCCCACCCCAACCCTCCCCTTTGCAAGGGGAGGGAGTCTTGCGGCCTGATTCCTCCTCCCCCTGACCCGGTTACGCCGGAGCGAAGCTCCTGCTTCGCCGAGGCGAGAAGGGGGAGGTTGGGAGGGGGGCTGATTCAATCCGCTTACAAAAAAGCATAACATGAACCATCAGGTATCAGGCGCGTGACACTCACCCCTTTTTCCGCATTCGAATGGCTGGTGGCCGGGCGCTATTTGCGCTCGCGGCGGCGCGAGGGGTTCGTGTCGGTGATTGCGGCGATCTCGTTCATCGGCATCGGGCTGGGCGTGGCGACGCTGATTATTGTGATGTCGGTGATGAACGGATTTCGCATCGATCTGCTGTCGCGCATTCTCGGCGTCAACGGGCATCTTCTGGTGCAGGGGCAAACCGCGCCGCTCACGGATTTCGATGCGATACGCGAGCGCATTCGCAAAGTGGATGGGGTGGTGCGCGTGGCGCCGATTGTCGAGGGGCAGGTGATGGCCTCCGGGCGCGGCGGCGCGGCCAGCGGCGCGCTGGTGCGCGGGCTTCGCCCGTCCGACATGGCGGCGCAAACCGTTATCAGCGGGCATTTGCTGGCGGGTTCGCTTGATGGGTTTGGCTCGCCAGATAGCGTCATCATTGGCGCGCGTCTGGCGCAACAGCTTGGGCTGCGGCTTGGCGATTCGATTACCCTGCTGGCGCCGCGCGGCACGGCGACGCCGTTTGGCACCACGCCGCGCGTGCTCAGCTATCCCATCTCGGCGCTGTTTGAAATTGGCATGTCCGAATATGACAGCACGTTCATTTTCATGCCGCTTGCTGCGGCGCAGAAATATTTCCGCATGGGTGATGCGGTCAGCGCCCTTGAGATCATGCTCAAAGACCCTGATCAGGTGCAGCGCTTTCGTGAACCAATTGGCAAGGCGGCGGGCGCAAATACAAGGCTGGTGGATTGGCAGCAGGTGAATTCCAGCTTTTTCACCGCGTTGCAGGTGGAGCGCAATGTGATGTTCATGATCCTGACCCTGATCATTCTGGTGGCGGCGCTGAACATGATTTCCGGCCTGATCATGCTGGTCAAGGACAAGGGTCACGATATCGCCATACTGCGCACCATGGGGGCCACCGGCGCCAGCATCATGCGGATTTTCTTTATCGCCGGCGCCAGCGTTGGCATCGGCGGCACCATGGCGGGGGTGGTGCTGGGCACGGTGTTTTGCGCCAATATTGAAACCATTCGCCAGTGGCTGTCATCGCTGACCGGCACCGAGCTGTTCTCGCCGGAAATTTATTTTCTCAGCCAGATTCCAGCCGAAATGGATCCGATGGAAGTCACCATGGTGGTGCTTATGGCGTTGGGTCTATCTGCGGTGGCGACATTATATCCCGCCTATCGCGCAGCAAAGCTCGATCCCGTTGAAGCACTGCGTTACGAGTAAGCGGCATGGAAACGGCGCTTGAGCTAAACAACATTCAGCATGCCTACGCCACGCCCGTTGGGCCATTACAGGTGCTGAAGGGCGTGACGTTGTCTTTGCTGCGCGGTGAGGTGGTTGGGCTGATTGCGCCGTCCGGGGCGGGTAAATCAACCCTGCTGCATATTGCCGGGTTGCTGGAGCGGCCCCGTTCCGGCGCGGTCATTCTCAATGGCCGCGATTGCTCGGTGCTGGACGATAAGGCGCGCACCCTGGCGCGCCGTCATGAGATCGGCTTTGTCTATCAGTTTCATCATCTGCTGCCCGAATTCAGCGCGCTGGAAAACGCCGCCATGCCGCAAATCATCGCGGGCGTCGATCAGGCCGCTGCAAGAACGCGCGCGCAATCGCTGCTGGACCTGTTAGGCGTTGGCGGGCGCGCTACGCACCGCCCTGCCGAGATGTCGGGCGGCGAGCAACAGCGCGTCGCCATCGCCCGCGCCTTCGCCAACCGCCCCTCGGTACTGCTGGCCGATGAGCCGACCGGCAATCTCGATTCAGAAACTGCGGACATGGTGTTTGACGCCATGCTCACGGCGGCCCGCACCGAAGGGCTGGCGGCGCTGGTGGTCACCCACAACCCCGCCCTTGCTGCGCGGATGGACCGGGTGCTTCGGCTGGACAAAGGCGTGGTCGTAGCGGGCTGAAAGCGCCACTTTTTTCTAAGATTTGACCCCAAAAAATTATGCTTGACAGGCATGGAATAAAACAAGAACATATATACAACAAAGGAGGACGGTCATGCAGATATGGATTAAAGATACAGTAGCATTGCTGTCAATCGCCGCCCTGACATGGATGGCGCTGGCATGGAGCGCGATCCTCGGGCTGGGTTGAATTATCTGCTTGTGCAGAAGTTGTTGGAAACTGCACATTCAGTTGCAGTTAGCGATTCTGATGGCCGTTGCGCCCGGCTAAACCGCTACAAAAGGGGGATTTTAATGGCTCTTGAGCTGGACATGTTCGATAGTGTTACTGGGCCTGTTGTGAAATATGCGTCTCCCAAAAAATTGGCTAAGCATGGGAAATCGGAAGTTGAAGTCAATCTCGCATGTTCCGATAATTGGCAATACATGCGAGGGCTTCCGGATGGTTCCATGCAGCTTATTGTCACGTCACCTCCCTATAACCTCGGAAAATCTTACGAAAAGAAAGACACGCTTGACGCCTATGTCAAAGCGCAGGCGCAGGTGATTTCAGAATGTGTACGGCTACTGCATTCTCGCGGATCATTATGCTGGCAGGTGGGGAATCATGTTCAGAGTGGCGAAATATTTCCTTTGGATATTGTGCTTTATCCGATTTTCCGGGAACTCGGCCTGAAATTACGCAACCGTATTGTTTGGCATTTTGAACACGGATTGCATTGTTCCAAGCGCCTTTCCGGGCGTTATGAAACGATACTGTGGTTCACAAAAGGCGATGATTATATTTTTAATCTGGACGCTATTCGCGTGCCGCCAAAATATCCGGGAAAAAAATATTTTAAGGGTCCAAAAGCGGGACAACTTTCATGTAATCCGTTGGGTAAGAATCCGGGTGACGTATGGGTTTTCCCGAATGTTAAAAACAACCATGTAGAAAAGACGATTCACCCCTGCCAGTTTCCAGTTGAATTGGTTGAACGCCTTGTTGTGTCGCTTACCGAAAAACGGGGCAAGGTTTTTGACCCATACATGGGCGTGGGATCAGCAGTTGTTGCCGCCGCCTTACATAATCGAATTGGTTATGGGTGCGATATAGTGCAGGAGTATGTGGATATTGCCCGGCAAAGAATCGACTCTCTGAGGAGTGGATCTCTAAAAATCAGGCCCATGGGCAAGCCGGTTTACAATCCGGCGCTTGCTTATGGCGGTCACCGTTGAAAATCGCCTCGCTTCACTCGCATCTAAATGGATGGGAATTCATCAAGGTCCACAGGCCTGAGCTTTGGAATGAAATCGAGGAAGTGATTGCCGCTGTCGATGCCTCGAAATGCAAGAGCAAAGTTTCAAAGGAAAAGCGGACAAAAGGAACGGTTTTTTATTCTCCTATCGAAATGAACAAGCGGATGACGAGTGAATTCGGCGCACGGGGGTGGCGCGAAGAACGGACCTCATACTGGGTGACGGACGACGCCAGGCTCATCGATAAGACTATGAAACTTCCGGCAGCGGAGCAGAAAAGACAAATCGAAGCGGCGGGTAAGCGGCCTATTTTTTCATACAACCAAACTGATTTTGTGAAAGATGGCATTGCAGTTGAAGTGCAATTCGGAAAATATTCATTTGTCGCCTATGATCTCTTCGTCAAACATATGGCCTTCTATATTGGCAATGTCATCGACGTAGGCGTTGAGATTCTCGCAATGAAGGAGTTGCAGGAAGAGATGGCCTCTGGCGCAGGTTATTATGAGGCAGAGCTTTACAACTTGATTAGGGAAGGCCGGGGAGTTCCCGCTGTTCCGCTCGTTTTGATAGGTGTTGCGCCATAGCGTCTTTATGGCTTGAGTTGCCTGAATTATCCACAGATAAAAATTGAATTTTGCAACGGCGCATACCCCAAGCGTCTGGCAATGGGTAAACTGGATCATGACAAAACTTCTGGAAAGATTCGTGCACCTGCGGGTGCACTCCGCCTATTCGCTGCTCGAAGGGGCGGTGCGCGTCAAGCAGATGCCGGGGCTGTGCCGCGCCAACGGCATGCCGGCGGTGGCGATCACCGACAGCGGCAATCTGTTTGGGGCGCTGGAATTTTCCGAAACCCTGGCTGAGGAGGGGGTGCAGCCGGTGATCGGTTGTGCGCTGCCGTTATTGTATGAAGCGGCAAGTGATCCGCAACATGGCGGCGTCACCCGGGGCGTCAATGCGCTGTCGCCCATTGCGCCCATTGTGCTGCTGGCGCAGAACCAGGCGGGCTATGGCAATCTAATGAAGCTTAGCAGCCACGCCTATCTGGACAGCGAGGGCGCCGATCCGCATGTGACGCTGGAGATGCTGGCGGATCATTGCGAGGGGCTAATCTGTCTGACCGGTGGCGCATTTGGGCCGGTGGGACGGCTGTTGCGCGATGGACGGTTTGAGGCGGCGCAGGCTTTGCTGCTGCAATTGGCGGGGTGGTTTGAGGGGCGAGCCTATGTTGAGGTGCAACGTCATTTCATGGCTGAGGAAACCACCACCGAAGAAGCGTTTATTGCGCTTGCCTATGCTCATGACTTGCCGCTGGTCGCCACCAATGACGTGTTTTTTCCTGACCCGCAAATGTATGAGGCGCATGACGCGCTGATCTGTATTGCGCAAGGCAGCTATGTTTCCGCTGATGACCGGCGGCGCTTAACGATGGAACATTATTTCAAAAGCCAGGAGCAGATGGTTGAGCTGTTCGCCGACCTGCCAGAGGCGATCGGCAACACACTTGAGATTGCACGCCGTTGCGCGTACCGCCCGCTCACCCGCCCGCCGATGTTGCCAAGCGCTGGCGCCGGGCAGTCTTTGCAGGAAGAGGCCGCATCCCTGCGCGCCCAGGCGCAAGCGGGCTTAAAGGCGCGGCTGGCGGCGGACGGTATGTTCGCGCCCGAGGCGGGCTATTGGAAGCGGCTGGATTTTGAGATCAACGGCATCGTGAAAATGGGCTTTGCCGGTTACTTTTTGATCGTTGCGGATTTTATTCAATGGGCTAAACGTCAGGGCATTCCCGTTGGGCCGGGGCGCGGTTCGGGCGCGGGTTCCTGTGTCGCCTGGGCGCTTACCATTACCGATATGGATCCATTGAGGTTTGGCCTGCTGTTCGAGCGATTTCTGAATCCCGAGCGGATTACCATGCCGGACTTCGACATCGATTTTTGCCAGGAGCGGCGCGATGAAGTGATCCGCTATGTGCGCAATAAATATGGCGCTGACCGGGTGGCGCAGATCATCGCTATCGGCAAGCTGCAAGCGCGCGCGGCATTGCGTGATGTGGGCCGCGTGCTGCAAATGCCGTATGGCCAGGTTGACCGCATCTGCAAAATGGTGCCCAACAATCCCGCCAATCCGGTCACGCTGGCCGAGGCGCTCAAGGGCGAGGCGCGGATGCGCGAGGAGCGTGATAAAGATCCCCTGGTGGCGCGCATGCTGGATATCGCCATGCGCATTGAGGGCCTGTACCGGCATGCCTCGGTGCACGCGGCGGGCGTGGTGATCGGTGACCGTCCTCTGGATGAGGTGGTGCCGCTATACCGTGAGCCGCGCTCCGAAATGCCGGTGACGCAGTTCAATATGAAATGGGTTGAGCCGGCGGGTCTGGTCAAATTCGATTTTCTTGGGCTAAAGACGCTCTCGGTAATCGCCAAGGCGGTGGAGCTGCTGCGCCAAAGGGGGGTTGAACTCGACATTCTCAAAATCCCGCTTGATGATTCCAAAACCTTCGCCATGTTGTGCGCTGCTGAATCCACTGGCGTGTTCCAGCTTGAAGGCGGCGGCATGCGCGATGCGCTGGGCAATCTGCGCCCCGACCGTTTCGAGGACATTATCGCGCTGGTTGCCCTCTACCGGCCGGGGCCAATGGCCGACATTCCAAAATATATCGCGTGCAAGCATGGCGATGAGGAAGTGGTCTATGCGCATCCGCTGCTGGAGCCGATTCTCAGCGAAACCTATGGGGTGATCGTATACCAAGAACAGGTGATGCAGATCGCCCAGGCGCTGTCCGGGTACAGTTTGGGCGAGGCCGATGTGCTGCGCCGCGCCATGGGCAAAAAAATCAAGTCGGAGATGGATGGGCAGCGCGAACGCTTTGTCGGCGGGGCGATTGCGCGTGGCGTTGCGGCGCCGGTGGCGAAAAACATTTTTGAGCTGATAAATAAATTCGCCGGCTATGGATTTAATAAATGCCATTCTGCGCCCTATGCGCTGCTAGCCTATCAGACGGCGTATTTGAAGGCGAATCATCCGGTCGAATTTCTAACCGCGACGATGCTGTTTGATCAGGCCAACACCGATAAGCTTAACGTGGCCCGCCAGGAGGCTGAACGCGCGGGCATTGTGCTGGTTGCGCCGGATATCAACCGCTCAGGCGCGGATTTCACTACCACTGGCGGTGAAATTTTTTACGCGCTCGGCGCGGTGCGCAATGTTGGCGCGCAGGCGATGCGCGCACTGGTGGCCGAACGCGAGGCGAACGGGCCGTTCACGGACATTGCCGATTTCGCCAGGCGCACCGATCCGCGCCTGCTGAATAAACGCAGCTTTGAATTCCTGGTCCGCGCCGGGGCGTTTGACTCCCTGCATCCTAATCGCGCGCAATTGATCGCGGGTGCGGATTCGATAATGGCGCTGTGCTCGGCGGCGGGGGCGGCGCGCGCCAGTTCGCAAACCGATTTGTTTGGCGGCGTGGCGCAACAAAGCCATCAATTGATTCTTCCGGACACAGATGATTGGCCGCCCATCGAAAAGCTAAAGTCGGAATTCGAGGCGCTGGGTTTTTATTTTAGCGCGCACCCGCTTGATGATTATAGCAAGCTTCTGGAGCGCGCCAATGTAACGCCATCCGCCACATTTCTTGGGCAGCTTGATGACAGCGAGCGCCCGGCAAAGCTGGCGGGCAGCCTCACCGCCAAACGTGAAATGCGCTCACAGCGTGGCAGCGCCTATGCGTTTGTGACGCTGACGGATCAATCTGGCGAATATGACGTGACCGTGTTCAGCGAACAGCTCAGCGCGCACCGGGATTTGCTGGAGCCAGGCAGTCTTTTGCTGCTCAACGTCACCGGCCGCATGGACCGCGACCGGCCGCGTCTGACCGCGCACTCCATACAGGCGGTGGAGCGGCTGGCGCAAGACGCCAATCTTGGCCTGCGCCTTTATGTGAATGACGCCAAGCCGCTGGAAAGCATCCGCTCCCGGCTTCAGGCCGCTGGCGCCGGCAAGGGCCAGGTGCATCTGGTCCTGCTGGGCGAGGGGCGCCGCCAGGAGATTGAGATGCGCATTCCCGGCAGCTATGCCATCGGCCCCAGGGTGCGTGGGGCGCTGGCCGCCGTTTCCGGGGTGCTTGAGGTTCAGGAATGCTGAGATACGCGCAATCCGGTTGACTTGCCGGTCCAAGCGTCCGGCCATGTTTTTTACGCGGCGTTGCCTTTCGCGCCCGCATATCGGCCTAAACCCCTTGCTTGTTGCAGGGATTCCCCCTATACACCCCCTTTCAAACCTCACGCAGGTTACGGCGTCCGGTACCCCTGATTTCCTTCGGGAAAGCAAGGGAACAGCCCCTGATTGGCATTCCGGCGCGTCGAACCGGTGTCCCGTAATGGGATCACTCCTGCGGCGGCATAACCGGTTAAAGGAAAAAATCTATGGCTTTGCCAGATTTCACTATGCGTCAGCTTTTGGAAGCGGGCGTGCATTTCGGCCACCAGACCCATCGCTGGAATCCCAAGATGGCGCCGTTCCTGTTCGGCAGCCGCAATAAAATTCACGTCATTGATCTGACGCAAACCGTGCCCGCGCTGTATCGCGCGCTGGAAGCGGTGCGCGACGTGGTTGCGGGCGGCGGCCGGGTGCTGTTCGTCGGCACCAAGCGCCAGGCGGCAAAGCCGGTCGCCGACGCCGCCAAGCGGTGCGCGCAATATTATATCAATGAGCGCTGGCTGGGCGGCACCATGACCAATTGGAAAACCATTTCCAATTCGATCAAACGCCTCAAGTCGCTGGATGAGCAATTATCCTCGGGCACGGTTGGGCTGACCAAAAAAGAGCTGCTGCAACTTACAAGGAGCCGCGACAAGCTGGAAGCCTCGCTGGGCGGCATCAAGGATATGGGCGGCATTCCAGATTTGATGTTCATCATCGATGTCAACAAAGAGGCCCTGGCGGTGCAGGAGGCGGCGAAACTGGGCATTCCGGTGGTAGCCATTCTTGACAGCAATTCCAATCCCGACGGCATCACCTATCCCATTCCTGGTAATGACGATGCGGCGCGCGCCATTGAAACCTATTGTGATCTTGTGGCGCGCTCAGCCATCGAGGGCATCTCGCAAAGCAGCGCGGGCATGGAAGGCGATATGGTGGAGCCGCCGGTTGATCTGTTGGGTGGGCCGGAAGCTTCTGTGGACGGCGCTGTAACCGTCAGCGAAGGATGAGGAAGTATTATGGCAGAGATAACAACTGCGCTGATTAAGGAGCTTCGCGAGAGCACCGGCGCGGGCATGATGGATTGCAAGAAGGCGTTGCAGGAAAATGCGGGTGAAATGGAGGCGGCGGTCGATTGGCTGCGCGCCAAGGGGCTGGCCAAGGCGGCAAAAAAAGCTGGGCGCACGGCTGCTGAAGGGCTGATCGGCGTCGTGACCAGCGGCGGCAAGGCGGCGCTGGTGGAGCTTAATTCGGAAACGGATTTCGCCGCCCGCTCGGAAAAGTTTCAAGCGATTGTATCGAAGGTCGCCGGATTGGCGCTCGACGCCAATGGCGATATCAGCAAGCTATTGGCGGCGCCATTTCCTGGCAGCGCCCAGGATGTCGCCACCTATGTGGCCGAGATGGTGGGGACCATCGGCGAGAATATGAACGTGCGCCGCACCGCCTGCCTGTCGGCGGCGCAAGGCGTGGCCGCCAGCTATGTGCATAATCAGGCGGCGCCGGGCCTTGGCAAGATGGGCGTCATCGTGACGCTGGAATCGCCGGGCGATGCGGGTAAGCTTTCTGAATTAGGCAAGCAACTCGCCATGCATATTGCCGCCTCTGCGCCGCTTGCTTTATCGCCGGATGCGCTCGACCCGCAAGTGGTTGAACGCGAACGCGCCGTGCTGGTTGAACAGGCGCGCGATTCGGGCAAGCCGGACAATATCATCGAAAAAATGGTCGATGGGCGTATCCGCAAATTCTATGAAGAGGTGGTGCTGCTGTCGCAACCCTGGGTCATGGACCCGGACATCACCGTCGCCAAGGCGGTGGAGGCGGTAGCCAAACAGATTGGCGCGCCGGTTAAGATCACCGGCTTTGTTCGCTATGCCTTGGGGGAGGGAATCGCCCGGGAAGAGTCGGATTTCGCGGCTGAAGTTGCCGCTGCGGCGTCGCATTAAGGCTTGCGCGCGTTCAGCCGCCGCTTTACCTGTTTAGCTGTAAGGCTAATATAGCGGGCGCCAGCCCCTAATATAGGGCTAAGTGATTTCACATGCCGCCGAAGAATCCCGCACAGAAGCGCACATCCGCCCGCGCCGCCAAATCCGGCAATAAAACGGCGTCCGGTTTGCGGTGGCGGCGGATATTGCTGAAGCTTTCCGGTGAAGCATTGATGGGTGAGCGGGCTTTTGGCCATGATCAGGCCGCCATTGATGCGATCGCCACGGAGCTGCAACAGGTCATGGCGCTTGGGGCGGAAGTGGCGATCGTGGTTGGCGGCGGCAATATCTTTCGCGGCGTGTCGGATGCAGCGGGGGGTATGCAGCGCACCGCGGCGGATCACATGGGAATGCTGGCGACGGTGATCAATGCGCTTGCCCTGCAAGATGGATTGGAGCGCAATGGCGTGCCTGCGCGCGCCATGTCGGCCATCGCCATGGAGCAGGTCTGTGAAAGTTTTACGCGCCCCAAGGCCCTGCGGCATATGGCGCAGGGGCGGGTGCTGATCTTTGCGGCGGGCACGGGAAATCCGTATTTCACCACGGACACCGCGGCGGCGTTGCGGGCGGCGGAGCTAAACTGCGAAGCTTTGTTAAAGGGCACCCAGGTCGATGGGGTTTATTCTGCCGATCCCAAAAAGCATCGTAATGCGGTGCGTTATGATCATCTCAGTTTTACTGACGTATTGGCGCGCGGCCTGCGGGTGATGGACGCCACGGCGGTCAGTCTTTGCCGCGAAAACAATATTCCGGTTGTGGTATATGCTAATGAGCCGCCGGGAATGCTGGCAAAGATAGTGTCGGGGCGGGGAAAATATACGCTTATTGACGCCCATGCGGCGGGCGGCGCGCTGCCTCAATAGGGTTAAACGGCGAGGTGAACCATGGCGGAAACGGAATTTGACAGTGACGGTCTGCAACGGCGCATGAGTGGCGCGCTGGCGGCGCTGAAAACCGAGTTCGGCGGCCTGCGCACGGGGCGGGCTTCGGCAAGCCTGCTTGATCCGGTGGTGGTCGAGGCCTATGGCAATAAAATGCCCATCAGCCAGCTTGGCACGGTCAGCGTGCCGGATGCGCGAATGATCAGTATTCAGGTGTGGGACAAATCCAACGTATCGTTGGTTGAAAAGGCCATCCAAAAATCCGGCCTGGGTTTGAACCCGCAGGTGGATGGCGCGCTGATCCGCTTGCCGATCCCCGATCTCAATGCCGAACGGCGCAAGGAACTGGTGAAGGTCGCCGGAAAATATGCCGAGGAAGCGCGCATCGCGGTGCGCAATGTCCGGCGGCATGGCCTGGATGAATTAAAACGCCTGGAAAAAGACAATCATCTCAGCAAGGACGATCACAAGATGTGGGCGGACGAGGTTCAGGAAATGACCGACGCCACCATCAAACAGATTGATGCGGCGCTGGCGGCGAAGGAACAGGAGGTCATGCAAGTGTGACCCAGCCCTCCAAGGATAAACTGGAAACAGGCGATGGCGCGGGTCAGCCGGTAGCGGCGGGCGCTCAGTTGCCGCAACATATCGCCATCATCATGGATGGTAATGGCCGCTGGGCGAAAAAGCGCTATATGCCGCGTGCGCTCGGCCATCGCGAAGGGGCGGAGGCGGTGCGCCGCTCGGTTACCGCAGCCGCCGAGATTGGCGTCCCGTATCTGACCCTGTTTGCGTTTTCTTCAGAGAATTGGAAGCGTCCGGCGGAAGAGGTGGATGATCTCATGTGGCTGCTTCGCACCTATTTGCGGCGTGAAGTGGCGGAACTGAACCGCCAACAGGTGCAAATCCGTTTTATTGGCGAACGCTCAGGCCTGGCGGCTGATCTTATCACATTGATCAACCATGCTGAGGCGCAGACGAAACACAATAACCGGTTGATCTTCACCATCGCCGTAAATTATGGCGGACAGGACGATATTACCGCTGCGGCGCGCGCGCTCGCAGTGGAGGTTGCAGCCGGGCGGTTGCGGCCCGATCAGATAACGGCGGAAATTTTCCAGGCGCATCTGTCTACCGCCGGAATGCCGGATCCGGATCTAATCATTCGAACCAGCGGCGAGCAGCGGTTGAGTAATTTCATGTTATGGCAGGCGGCCTATTCCGAACTGATATTCGTCGATACCCTGTGGCCTGACTTCTCCAAAGATACGTTGCAAAAGGCGGTGGATATTTATAATCAGCGTGAGCGGCGTTTTGGCGCAACGGGCGAAAGCTGACGTAGGCGTGGAAGAAAAAAAATCAGCCGCATCCAGCGACCTCAACCTGCGCATTATGTCGGCGCTGGTTTTAGCCCCCATCGTTCTGGTTTCGGTGTGGCTTGGCGGCCTGGTTTTCCAGTTCTTGCTGGCGGTTGCGGTCATTTTGATGGCCTATGAATGGGCGCGGCTGACCTGTGGCCCCAACTGGCGTATTGACGCCATTATCATGGCGGCAACGGCGCTGGCGGCAATACTGGCTGCATCGATGGGCAACTATGCCGAGATTGGCTGGATTATCGTTGGCGGCACGCTTGTGGCCGGCGGGCGATCCCATGAATTTCGCTGGAGCTTCCTGGGGGTTCCCTATATTTCTCTGGCGCCTGTGGCGCTGGTCTGGCTGCGCGGGCTACATCCTGATGGGCTGGCGTTAATTCTCTGGCTGTTATTGGTAATATGGGCCATGGATATTGGCGCCTATTTTGCCGGGCGTGCGATAGGCGGGCCAAAGCTGGCCCCCCGTGCTAGCCCGAACAAGACCTGGGCCGGGCTGATCGGTGGCATGCTTGGCGCCGCCATAATGGGTGTCTTGGTGGGGGGCGTGGTGACAGGCGCAAAAAACTATGCGGATGCCCAGATACTGGCGTTGCCGGCGGCGCTTCTGGGCGCCTGGTCGCAGGCGGGCGATATAGCCGAATCACTGGTTAAACGGCATTTTGGCGTCAAGGATATGAGCCAGTTGATCCCCGGCCATGGCGGCATTCTTGACAGGGTTGACGGGCTGCTGTTTGCCGCCCCGGCCCTGGCGCTGGTTCAACTGCTCGTAATGGGAATGCCGTGAGCCATATTGCCCCATATCCCCTCCCTGCGCGCAAAAGCGTGACCATTCTGGGAGCTACCGGCTCGGTTGGGCTTAGCACCCTTGATCTCATCCTGCGCGAGCCGGCCCGTTATCAGGTGGTGGCGCTGACCGCCCAGACCAATGTGGCGGCGCTATCTGATCTGGCGCGCCGGACAAAGGCGCGCTTGGCGGTCATTGGCGATCCGGCGCTGCATGGCGCCTTGCGCACGGCCCTGGAAGGCACAGGGATTGAGGTTGCGGCAGGCAGGTCCGCAGTGATCGAGGCCGCGCAGCGCCCGGCAAACTGGATCATGGCGGGGATTGTGGGTGCTGCGGGTTTGGCGCCAACTCTTGCAGCTATTGCGCAGGGATCAACGGTTGCCATCGCCAATAAAGAATGCCTGGTATGCGCCGGCGACTATGTGATTGAAGCCGCGAAACGCTCTGGGGCAAAATTATTACCAGTCGATTCTGAGCATAATGCGATTTTTCAGGTATTTGAGTCTGCCCATCCTGAGGCTGTGGAAAAGATTACTCTGACCGCCTCGGGTGGTCCATTCCGTACTGCTTCTTTGCAGGAAATGCGGCAAGCTACGCCTGCCCAGGCGATCGCCCATCCAAATTGGAACATGGGCGCCAAAATCTCTGTCGACTGCGCTACTTTGATGAACAAAGGGCTGGAACTGATTGAGGCTTATTATTTATTTCCGGTCACAAAAGATCAGATAGAAATCGTCATCCACCCGCAATCGGTCATCCACAGCATGGTCTCCTATGTGGATGGATCGGTGCTGGCGCAAATGGCCTCGCCAGATATGCGCACACCCATTGCGTATTCGCTGGGCTGGCCGGACCGCATGCATGCCCCGGTTCCGCGCCTGGATTTGGTCCAATTGGGCCGGTTAACATTTGAGGCGCCTGATTTTAGCCGTTTTCCTGCGCTAAAACTGGCGCGTCAAGCCTTGCGGGCTGGCGGCGGTGCGCCTACCATCCTCAACGCGGCGAACGAGGTGGCGGTGGCGGGCTTTTTGGCTGGCCGGATTGGGTTTCTGGAGATTGCTGGATTGGTCGAGGCTGCCTTGGGGCATCGGGAAATGTCGCCGTTCCTGGGAACCCTTGGGGGGTTAGAGCAAATCTCTCAGTTAGACGCCCAGGTGCGCGGGCTGGCCGTGCGCTTGCTGGAACATTTTGAAAAATAATGCCTGGCGTTAATGCTGGCGCGGCGGGTTTGGAAACATAAGTGGTGTCTGGTTCAATTCTTATTTATGCGGCTGCTTTTCTGTCAGTTTTGACAGTCGTGGTTTTCTTTCACGAGCTTGGCCATTTTTTAGTCGCACGCCTGTGTGGTGTGCGGGTGGAGACATTCGCCATAGGCTTTGGCCGCGAATTATTTGGCTGGAATGATCGAAAAGGCACCCGGTGGAAAGTTTGCCTGCTGCCGCTTGGCGGCTATGTCAAATTTTGGGGCGATGACTCTGCGGCCAGCACGCCTGACGACTCCTTGCTTGAGCGCATGACGCCGGCTGAAAAGGCGGTTAGTTTTCACCATAAGCCGCTCGCGCAAAAATTCGCTGTGGTGGCGGCGGGGCCGGTTGCGAATTTCATCCTTGGCATAGTTATATTAGCGATATTATTTACTGTGTTCGGGCGCACTGTGACCAGCGCGCGCGTCGATGTGGTGCAGCCCGGCAGCGCCGCAGAGCAGGCAGGCTTTCAGCCCGGAGATATGGTGCGCACCATCAATGGCCGGGATATTTCAGACTTTGCTGATTTGCAGCGCAGTGTCATGCTTGCTGCCGGTGAAGTCCTTATCATAGAAATTGACCGCTCTGGGCAACGCCTCACTCTGAGCGCCGTTCCAAGGTCCGAGCAGTTTACCGACCAATTTGGCAATGTGCAAAGGCGCGGCCTGCTTGGCATCATGCACACGAGCGATCCATCAGATCAGGTGCGCAAACGCGAAAATCCTCTGAGTGCGCTAAAACTTGGGGTAGAAGAGACATATTTCATCGTCGAGCAAACTTTTGTCTATATAGGACGCGTGTTTGCCGGTAAGGAAGGAGCCGATCAGATCGGTGGCCCGCTGCGTATTGCCCAAATCTCCGGGCAGGTG
Organism: uncultured Alphaproteobacteria bacterium; assembly: GCA_947085465.1. Classification (GTDB taxonomy): domain Bacteria; phylum Pseudomonadota; class Alphaproteobacteria; order UBA11222; family UBA11222; genus CAMTWQ01. The sequence continues at coordinate 27,235 of CAMTWQ010000043.1, read as the reverse complement.
GCCCAGGTCGGCATTGCCGCTCTGATTCATTTAACGGCGGTGTTGTCCGTGAGCATAGGTTTGATCAATTTGTTTCCCGTGCCAATGCTGGATGGAGGGCATTTATTCTTCTATGCTGTCGAGGCCGTTATCCGGCGGCCAGTAAATGCCAGGGTTCTGGATTTCAGCTATCGAATCGGGTTTGGCTTGGTTATTACGCTGATGATCTTTGTGACGTGGAACGATCTGGTTAATCTTCAGATAGTGGATTTTTTAACGGGTTTGTTTTCCTGAAATGTTTTCCTGATCAATGATGTTATACAGACAACAGACCCGGCCGCAATGCTTGCGCGCTCATTGGCGCGGGCGCTGGGTGTTGATTGTCTGCCTGCTGGTGATGGCGGCGGGGTTTCCTCCCCTCTCACCTGCTTTAGCAGAGGTTATTGATGAGATTGAGGTTACGGGCACCCAGCGGATTGAACCCGAGACGGTGCGCACATACACAGGCGTTCGTCCAGGCGATGAATATGATCAGCTCAGAGTAGATAAATCATTAAAGACGCTTTTCTCAACCGGCCTGTTTGCGGATGTCACGATCCGCCAGGAAGGCCGCAAGCTTGTCATAAATGTCGTCGAAAATCCCATTATTAACCGGGTTGCCTTTGAAGGAAACTCGGCGGTTAAGGATGAAAATCTTGAGAGTGAAGTGACCCTCAAGGCCCGCGTCGTCTATACGCGCGCGCGGGTGCAGGGCGATTTACAGCGCATCATTGAGCTTTACCGCCGCACGGGACGCTTTGCTGCGACCGTTGAGCCGAAGGTTATCCAATTGCCCCAGAATCGCGTCGATCTGGTGTTCGAAATTAAAGAAGGCTCGGTTACGGGAATCCGCAAAATCTATTTTATTGGCAATCGGAGGTTTTCGGACCAACGCCTGCGCAGCGAAGTATCTACCCAGGAGTCGCGCTGGTGGAATATTCTCGCTTCAAGGGATAATTACGATCCCGACCGGCTGATATTTGATCGCGAGCAACTGCGCCGCTTTTATCTCAGCCGGGGATATGCCGATTTTCGTGTTGTTTCCGCTGTGGCCGAACTGACCCGTGACCGGGAGCAATTTTTTATTACGTTCGTTGTTGAAGAGGGCGATCTGTATAAATTCGGCTCCGTTGATATCAAGACAGAATTGGCGCGCATTAATCCGGACATTCTGCGTGACAAGTTGAAAACCGAATCCGGCAAATTCTACAATGCAAAACTTGTTGACGACACGGTTGAGGAATTGACCTTTGCGGCGGGTGAGTTCGGTTATGCGTTTGTCGACATAAGGCCAAAAATAACCCGCAACAAGGATGAACGAACAATTGACGTGGTCTTTGAAATTGACGAGGGGCCAAGGGTCTATGTTGAAAAAATTGAAATCATGGGTAATGTGCGCACTCTGGATCGCGTGATCAGGCGCGAATTCCGTATTGCGGAGGGCGATGCTTTTAACACCGCGAAAATTAACCGGTCCCGCTCACGGATACGCGCGCTTAATTTCTTTGCCAATGTCGAAATAACCCAGACGCCCGGCGCCCAGCCTGACCGCACTAATGTTATGGTTGAAGTAAAGGAAAAATCGACCGGGCAGTTAAGCTTTGGCATTGGCTTTTCTTCTGCTGACAGCGCGATTGCCGATATCAGTATTGCCGAGCGGAATCTGCTGGGAAGGGGGCAATATATTCGCGCCTCGGCGCAAGCGAGCGGGCGTACCCAGCAGCTTCAGTTTAGCTTTTCGGAGCCTTATTTCCTCCATCGGCAGATATCTGCGGGCACGGACATTTATAAAGTGCGTCAGGATTATACGGACGTGGCGTCATACGTCATTGAGCAAACAGGTTTTAACTTAACCACGGGCGCCTCGCTTTCTGAATTGGCGTCAGTGCGGTTACGGTATAGTTTGCGCGAGGATATGATTAGCGGCGCGGCAATTGACGCATCACCGTTCATTAAGGCCGCCATTGGCCACGATCTTGCGTCTATCATTGGCTACCAGTTGAGTTACGTGGATGTTGATGATGAGCTGGAGCCGACCAGCGGTTATTCAGCCGTCTTTCTACAGGATTACGCAGGCGTCGGCGGTGATGTAAAATACCTGAGGAACGAGTTTGAATATAAATTTTATTACCCGATAGCCGAGGATGTCGTCGGACACCTGTCAATCATCGAAGGTTATATCCAGGGAATTGGCATGGACGTCAGATTGAATGACCGTTTTTTCAAGGGTGGAAAAACTTTCCGGGGCTTCGAGACGGCCGGCGTTGGCCCGCGTGACGCTTTCACTGATGACGCTTTGGGCGGCACGCTATATTATGTCGGAACCGCTGAGATGACATTCCCGCTGGGGCTGCCAAATGAGTTTGGCATAAAGGGAAGCTTGTTTACGGATATTGGCTCCGTCGCCAAGTCGGAATTCAAGGGCTTCGGGATCGATGACAGCGGCGCTCCGCGTGTTTCCATCGGTGTTGGCGCGTCCTGGGATTCCCCGTTTGGGCCCATCCGTCTTGATCTCGCGAAAGCGGTGAAGAAAGAGGATTTCGATAAAACTGAAGCGTTCCGGTTCGATGTCGGGACCAAATTCTAGAGGATTTACAAATGACGGGATTATCTCTTGTGCGTAAAATATGCGTTATGCTGGCGGCGGCGTTTTTTGTCTCGCAGGCGTTGTTGAGCGGCGCGGGCGCGCAAACGCCTCCTGCTGTTATTATCGTCGTTGATATGCAGCGGGTTCAGGACCAGTCCGCCGCCGCAAAATCGGTGCAAACTCAAATCCGCGGCTTTGAAACCAAATTGCAGGAACAGGCCAAGGCGGCGGAAGAAAAGCTGAAAACCGACGAGCTAGCGCTAAAACAACAAAAAACCTTGTTGTCCCCTGAGCTATTCGATGAAAAACGGCGCGCATTCGAGGCGCAAGTGGGGGGGGAGCAGCAGAAACTACAGGATCGTCAGCGCGATATGCAGGCTGCGGTTCGTAAGGCGCAGGGCACGCTCTTGCAAACGCTGGAGCCGATCCTCAAGCAGTTATTGACTGAAAAGGGCGGCAACATCATGGTTGACCGGCGCACGATTTTAACGGCTTCGGATAATTTGGATGTCACCTCAACTGTGATAGAGCGCCTCGACAAAAAATTGCCGGCCCTGAAGGTTGAAATCGTAAAACAGAAATAGCAGTATGGGCTGATATTGCTCCTGCAAATGGAGGGCAATACGATCAAATGGCGGACCCCAGGTTTTTTGAAAATCACGGCCCGTTCACGCTAGCGGAACTTTTACTGGTTGCGGGTGGCGAGGCTGCTGGCGTCTTCGATGCCGGGCGGCTTTTCCGCGATGTCGCGCCGCTTTCAGCGGCTGGCCCCGATGATGTTGCGTTTCTTGAGAATCGCAAATATTTACTGGATTTCGAGAGCTCCAACGCTGGCGCCTGCATTGTTTTGAGTGCGCTTGCGGGCCGCGCGCCAAACGGCATGGCGCTCATTTTAAGCGACCAGCCTTATAAATCCTATGCGTTGGTTGCGCAAAAATTTTATCCAGTTCGCGCCGTGCAGCCGGGACTGAGTTCTTCTGCCATAATTGATCCCTCAGCGCGCTTGGGTGCGGGCGTTTATGTGGCGCCTGGCGCCGTGATCGAAATGGGGGTGGAGATTGGCGCGCGCAGCTATATAGGCGCTAACACCGTAATAACCCGCCAGGTTAAGATCGGCGCTGATGCGTGGATCGGCTCCAATGTCAGCATCTCGTGCGCGTTGATTGGTGACCGGGTCACGCTGCATCCGGGCGTCCGCATTGGCCAGGATGGTTTTGGCTTTGCGCCCGATCCCGCTGGCTTTGTCAAAGTACCGCAACTTGGCCGGGTTATTATTCAGGACGATTGTGATATCGGCGCGAATACGGCCATTGACCGGGGTTCTGGCCCCGATACCGTGATCGGTGAAGGCACTTGGATCGATAATCTGGTGCAGATTGGGCATAATGTGCGCATTGGGCGGCGCTGTATCATTGCGGCGCAAGCAGGAATTTCTGGAAGCACGGAATTGGGTGACTATGTACAGGTCGGCGGCCAGGGCGGGCTTGCCGGGCATCTGAAAATTGGCGATGCGGCGCAGATAACAGCGCAGTCCGGCCTGATGCGTGACGTGCCGGCGGGTGAGAGGGTAGCCGGAACGCCTGCATTGCCCGCAAAACAGCATTTCCGCACGTTTGCAGCGATGTCAAAGCTTGGAAAATTCAAGGGAGACGCGAATGGCTGATGATGCGCATACCCTGGCGCCGGGTGAGGCGTCCCTCGACATTAAGCGGGTGATGGAGTTATTGCCGCACCGCTATCCGATGCTGATGATCGATGGTTTGCGCGATATCGTCCGGGGAAAGTCCGCCACTGGCGTCAAGAACGTCACCATCAACGAGCCGTTTTTTGCTGGGCATTTTCCGGGGATGCCGGTCATGCCAGGCGTCTTGATCGTTGAAGCGATGGCTCAGACATCGGGCGCCCTGATTATGTACAGCGCCGGCGATGTCGCCGAACAGAAGCTGGTTTATTTCATGACCATCGACAAATGCCGGTTTCGCAAGCCGGTTACACCGGGTGACACGTTGCTTATCCATGTCAATCTGATTCACGGCCGCGGCGCGGTATGGAAATTTCATGGCGAAGCCAAAGTGAACGGTCAACTAATGGCCGAGGCGGATTACAGCGCTATGATCGTTGATAAATGAGTGTGGCGATGATGGATATTCACCCAACCGCGATTGTGCGCGGCGGCGCACGGCTCGCTCGCAATGTGGTGATTGGCCCTTATTGCGTGATTGACGCCGAGGTAGAGCTTGCTGAGGATGTGACGCTGCACTCGCATGTTTGCATAGGCGGTAAAACGCGGGTGGGGCAGGGCACCAAAATATTTCCCTTTGCCGCAATTGGCCTGCAACCGCAAGATCAGAAATTTTCTGGTGAAAACAGTGAACTGATAATCGGCGAAGCTAATGTAATAAGGGAATATGTAACGATGAATCCGGGCACTGCCGGCGGTGGCATGGTGACGCGGGTGGGGGATAACGGCTTGTTTATGGCTGGTTCGCATGTGGCGCATGATTGCATCGTTGGAAACAACGTGATTCTCGCCAATAACGCTACCCTGGCGGGGCATGTGACGCTGGGTGATTTCGCTATTTGCGGCGGCCTTTCGGCTGTACAGCAATTTGTGCGCGTCGGCGCACACGCGATGATCGGCGGCATGTCCGGAGTCGAGAGCGATGTGATTCCCTATGGCTCGGTGCTTGGCAATCGCGCACACCTTGGAGGATTGAATATTATTGGACTTAAGCGGCGCGGTTTTTCACGTGATCAAATTCACGGTTTGCGCAATGCTTACCGGATGCTATTTGCGCCGGAGGGCACGCTGCAAGAACGTCTGGAAGAGGTGGCGAAACTGTTCAATGAACAGGCGGAGGTGATGGAAATCATCACATTTATTCGCGCCTCTACACGCAACATCTGCACGCCTCAGTCCTAAACGTGAGTCGGCCGGCCCACGCGTCCGCATCCCTGAATAAGCTGGCGATTATTGCCGGTGGCGGCGCCCTGCCGGTGCAACTCGCAGAGGCCTGCGCGGGAATCGGTCGCGCATTTCTGGTGATTGGCGTTCTGGGTGAAGCGCTGCCGGAGATTTCCCGGTATCACCACATATGGGCGGGCATCGGCGCCATCGGCGCGGTGTTGCGTGCGCTCCGGCATGAACAGTGTACGGAGGTTGTGTTTGCAGGCCCTGTGCGCCGCCCGGATTTGCGCAATTTGAAATTGGACTGGGGCGGCGTGCGCATTTTGCCTGGTTATATTCGCGCCGCTGCTGGCGGTGATGACCGGTTGCTCCGCTTCATGGTTGAGATTTTTGAACGCCAGGGATTTCGTGTTATTGGCGCGCATGAGGTGCTGGCGGATCTGGCGGCGCCTGCGGGCCAGATTGGCGCGCATGCCGCTTTGCCTGAGCATGCAGCCGATATTGCCCGCGCCGCCACCGCTGCCCGCGCGATTGGCGCGCTTGATATAGGCCAGGGCGCTGTCGCATGCGGCGGGCTGGTGCTGGCGCTGGAGGCGGCGGAAGGCACCGATGCGATGTTGCAGCGATGCACGCAAATGCCTGAAAATTTGCGCGGCAGTTCGCTCAAACGGCGTGGCGTATTCGCCAAGATGGCAAAGCCCGGCCAGGAACGCCGCATTGATCTTCCGGCTATCGGAGTTTCCACGGTGCAACATGCCGCCGCGGCTGGCCTTGCGGGCATAGTGTTTGAGGCGGGAGGGGCGCTGATAATCGATCTGGCGCAGGTGGTGCAGGCCGCTGATGATGCAGGCATTTTTTTGCTTGGAATTAATCCGGCGGAAGTGTGTGAATGAGCGGGCGGCAAACTTTGCGGCTGATGCTGGTTGCTGGCGAGCCGTCGGGCGATGCTCTGGGCGGCGCTTTGTTGCGTGAATTACGCGCGCTGGTCCCGGCAATAATTGAAGCAACCGGTGTTGGCGGTCCCGCGATGGCGGAGCATGGCCATGTCAGCTTGTTTCCGATGCCGGAGCTCTCGGTGATGGGGATTGCAGAAGTGCTGCCGCGCCTGCCAAATCTGCAACTGCGCATATCACACACTGTTGCGTTGGCGTTGCGTACTCGGCCAGACTTACTGATCACCATTGATAGTCCGGATTTTTGCTTTCGCGTAGCGCGCCAGGTGCGCCGCTATGATCCGTCCATTCCAATCCTGCATTTTGTAGCGCCCCAGGTATGGGCCTGGCGGCGCGGGCGGGCGCGCAAGATCGCGCGTTATATTGATCATTTGCTGGCGCTGTTGCCATTTGAGCCGCCGATTTTTGAGGCGGCGGGGTTGCCCTGTAGTTTTGTGGGGCATCCGGCAATTGAGCATGGCCCCTCGATTAAGGCGGCTCTGGAATTCCGGCAGCGCCATGGCATTGCGCAAAACGCGCCGCTGCTCACGGTGTTGCCTGGCAGCAGGCATAGTGAGGTAAGCCGCCTGCTTGCGCCATTCGGCGCAACATTGGCGTTGCTAGCCCGCGCGGTCCCGGACATGCACTTGTTCATAGCAACAGTTCCATCCGTGGCGCGCGAGGTAGTTGCGGCGGTTGAGGGGTGGCCGGGCAAGACGCAAGGACGCATAGTCGTCACTCAGGACACACAGGAAAAAATCGCGGGGTTTGCGGCGTCGGACGCCGCTATCGCTGCGTCGGGAACCGTTTCACTGGAGCTTGCCGCCGCTAACGTGCCGCATCTGATTGCATACCGTGTTAATCCGCTCACCGCGCTGATTGCGCGCCGTGTGCTGAATATTTCTCACGTCAATCTGATTAATCTCATCCTGGACGAGACATTGATTCCTGAGCTTTTGCAAGAGGCCTGCACGCCTGCAAATATTGCAGGCGTTGCGTTGCAGTTGTTGCGCATGCCGCGCCCGTCACCTGCCAGTGAAATGCAGCGTGCAGGCATGCATCGCGCATTAGTTGCTCTGGGTCAGGGCGGCGAGCGGCCAAGCCTGCGCGCCGCGCGCGCCGTGCTGGCCTTTCTCGAAACGCGCGGGCTGCAAACCCGTTAGATTTAGACCATTTCCTGATCGGATTGAATCAATCCGATCAGGATAAAAATGGTCTAGCACATTCACTTAGAGCCTTTCTTATCCTGTCAGGTTGGTTCAACCTGACAGGGAAAGGCTCTAGCCTACTTACGCTGCGCTAGCGGCACATATTTGCGATCATTGGCGCCCAGGTAGAGCTGGCGCGGGCGGCCGATTTTTTTGCCCTCATCGGTGATCATTTCGTTCCACTGCGCCACCCATCCAACAGTCCGGGCCACGGCAAAAATCACCGTGAACATGGAAGGCGGGAAACCAAGCGCGCGCTGGATGATGCCGGAATAGAAATCGACGTTGGGATAAAGCTGCCGGTCGATAAAGTATTTATCGTTAAGCGCGATTTCCTCCATCTTCATGGCGACCTGCAACAGCGGATCATGCTTGATGCCCAGCACGCCCAGCACTTCGTGACAGGTCTTGCGCATCACCGTCGCGCGCGGATCATAGTTCTTATAGACCCGGTGCCCGAAGCCCATCAGCTTTGATGTGTCGTTTTTATCTTTCGTGCGGGTTATAAAGCTCTTGATGTTATCGATGCTGCCAATGCCTTGCAGCATATTAAGGGCCGCCTCGTTGGCGCCGCCATGCGCCGGGCCCCACAAGCTGGCGATGCCCGCAGCGATACAGGCGAACGGGTTGGCGTCCGAGGATCCGGCAAGCCGGACGGTTGAGGTCGAGGCGTTTTGCTCATGGTCCGCATGCAGAATAAATATGCGGTCCATGGCGCGGGCCAGAACCGGATTGATCTTGTATTCTTGCGCCGGCACCGCAAAGCACATATGCAGGAAGTTTTCCGCATAGTTGAGCTCATTGCGCGGATAGATGAACGGCTGGCCCAGAGAATATTTGTACGCAAGCGCCGCAATCGTCGGCATTTTGGCGATCATGCGGTAACTGGCGACCATGCGCTGCTTTGGATCGGTGATGTCCGTCGAGTCGTGATAGAAGGCCGATAGTGCGCCGGCCACGCCGCACATCACCGCCATGGGATGCGAGTCCCGCCGGAAGCCCCGGAACACATTCAAAATCTGCTCATGCAACATGGTGTGCATGGTGATGTCATGGACGAATGTATCTTTATTTTTTTTGTTGGGAAGCTCGCCATAGAGCAATAGATAAGCGACTTCCATGAAATCGCTTTTTATCGCCAGTTCTTCAATTGAATAACCGCGATGGCGCAGGACGCCGGCCTCGCCGTCTATATAGGTGATCTTTGAATCACAGCTAGCGGTTGAGGTAAACCCCGGGTCATAGGTGAACATTCCAGTCGCTGCGTATAGCTTGCGGACGTCGATGACGCTGGGGCCTTCGCTGCCGTGCATTACCGGCAATTCAAGCGTCTTATCGCCATAGGTTAAGGTGACGGAATTGATTTTTTTGGGTGCGGGCGGTTTGGCTTTCGATTTATCTGTCATGTTCGCTTTCACCTTCTTCATCTGAGATCCCTTGCTGTACGAGGCCACACGGCGGCTTATATTGGTTAGTATACGTAAATAATGCCGCCCGCAGCAATTATACCAGATTATGCCCCATCAGCCCTAGAGCAGCCCGCGATTAAGTGGAGTAACGAAGTGACCCCACTTAATCGCGGAAAGCTGCTCTAACACATTAAAATCTAGAGCAATTTTCTTTATTAAGTTCGAGCCTCATGGCTCGAACTTAATGCGGATTGCTCTAGCGGACACGTAAACCTATTTGGGTATCGCCGCAATTTTTCAAATGATTTATCTAACCTGCGATAGTAACAATAATGTTAGATCGGCACAGGTGCGAGATTATCCAATATTCAGAATGGTTTAGAGCATTATCTGACCGGACAAGAAAGGCTCTAGCGCAAGCTGGCTTCAAATTGACGTGTCGTGGCTAAAGGCAATGGCAGCTGGGGTTGCGTTAAGATGATGCGTTGCCGCCTTCCTGGCATGAGGTGGTTGATAGCGGGTTGTTGGGCTGCGCCGGTTGCTCAATTCCTCACCGATGGCGATTACCAGGCTTTCGGTTACTGCGCGCGTGTGCACCAAACGCCTTGTGTGCGTCAGCATTGTAGCCTGAAAATCTTCTGCTGCCCTATGCAGGGATTGCTTTTGTTCATGGGTTGCGCCCTGTAATAATTCCGGTCGCGCCTGGATTGCCCGCATCTCGCGCGCGTACAATGACGAGAGTTTGGATTTTTTAACTTCTGTAAGGCGCAATTCTGACGGCCGGTGTTTTTTAAGCAACGCTGTTTCAGACTCAATTAGTCCGGTAAGCTCCTGGGTCAATTCTAATATCAGATGTATCCGCTGCGTGAGATTGCCAGTTCCCAGAGGATCAACGCCCGTAGGCGAATAAGGTAAATTAGCAGAGTCTTTTGACATGGCTCATGTTTCCTGCAAGGCGAGCATTTGACGGTATACCTTTTCCGCTATTCCGAAGCCTCCGCGCTTGGCCATGCCAGTGGCGTATTCCTGATTAAGCAGGGAGCGGAACATTTCCTCTCCTGGCCCGCCGGAAAATGGGCTGTCCAATTTTATGCCAGCAGTCATGTGTTGCAGCATTTGATTGATAAACATGGCTTCAAATTCATTGGCCACGCGGCGTAATTCGGGGTTCTCTGCACTGGGTGATGATTGCGATGATAAGGCTTGCAGGCGCTTGCCGGTGCTTAGCGCTTGGCTATTTTGCATCTGATGTATCGCCATGCCGGTTAAAGCGGCGGTTGGATTTATGGAATCTGCCATTACATCACATCGATATCTGCTTGCAGCGCGCCTGCCGCCTTGATCGCCTGCAGGATGGAAATCATATCTGATGGGCCAATTCCCAATGCGTTCAGGCCGCTAACCAAATCTTCTAAGCTGACATTATTTTGTAATAGCGCCAGCTTCTTGTCATCATTACTCTGAATATCAAGGCTCGTGCGCGGGACGACTGTGGTTGTGCCGCCTTGCGAAAATGGCGCTGGCTGGCTGACCTGAGGCGTTTCCGTTACCCGGATTGTCAGGTTGCCTTGCGCGATGGCCACAGTATTTATCCGCACATCCTTGCCCATAACGATGATGCCGGACGCTTCATCAATGACGACTGTAGCCGGTTGATCAGGGGTGACTTGCAATTGTTCAATGTCGGTGATTAACGTCACAACGCCGCCAGGGTAATCAGCGGGGATTGCGAGAGCAACAGTAGACGGATCAATTGGCGCCGCAGCACCTTGTCCCAGCCTGGAATTGACAACAGCCGCGATGCGCTGCGCTGTCGTGAAATCCGGATTGCGCAATGACAGTTTCATTTCCGTCAAAGAGGCCAGTTTAAACGGAAGGCTGCGTTCTATAATGGCGCCATTTGCGATTTTACCATTGGTGGGGACGCCTTTGGTGACTTTTGCGCCCTGACCGCCGGATGAAAATCCGCCGACCGCCACGGGCCCTTGGGCGACCGCATACACCTCGCCATCCGCTCCCATCAGGGGGGTAACCAGCAACAAACCGCCGCGCAGGCTTTTTGCATCGCCCATCGCGCTGATCGCCACATCAAGCTTGGTTCCCTGGGCGGCAAATGGCGGCAGATTTGCGGTGACCATGACGGCGGCGATATTATCGGTTTTTAAGGTGGCGCCGCGCGTGTTTACCCCCAGCCGTTCCAGCATGGACTCAAGACTTTGCCGGGTGAAAGGCGCATTGCGCAGAGAATCGCCGCTGCCATCAAGACCAACAACTAGCCCGTAGCCGATCAGCATATTGTCGCGCACGCCCTCAAAATCCACGACATCCTTAATGCGCGTAGCATTTGCAGATACCGGCATAAACAACAGGAGGCTCGCCAGCAGGGTGCAAAAAATGCGTTTCATTTGGCTGCTTTTGTGTGTACTGCGAATTTTAGTATTGCTTTTCACGCTTTTAGTGCCCAGTGCTGATGTATGAAAAATCCAAATATGTACCGCTCACGCTCATACAAGCGATATTTGTGCCAGATTTAAGTCTAAGGATATGCTTGATTTTAGAGACGCTTAAGCACGCGTCGCCGCGTCTGCCGGGCAATACTTGCCATCATCAAGAAGTATTTTCCGTAAACTTCAATTTATATTGCGATAATTTTAGAATTTATTAAGAAAACTCCCGCTAGCTGTGTTTCGCGCGCTTCCATATCTGCGGATTGGCAAAAGGGTGGAAATGCAGATGAAAGTATCGGGACCAGGTAAAAATGAGTTTTCCGTGATCCGCCGCAAGGGCGTGTCGCGACCAGACTCGGGCGGTGGTTTTTCCACCAGCTTGACCCGGGATGCCGCCCAAACCAGCCATGTGCAGGGCGCGGCGTCGGCGGCGCCGGCGCATGCGGTTTCGGCTTTGCTCAGCCTGCAGGAAGTTGAAGATCAGGGTTCAGGCCGGAAACGCAGCTTGACACGGGCTGAAACAATGCTTGATCTGCTGGACGAAATACGGCACGGCATATTGATAGGGGCCATTCCCAGACATAAATTGCGCCAGATGCTGCAACTCTGTAAAACCAAACCGGAAGCCTACATTGATGCAAGCCTGAGCGGCATTGTCAGTGATATTGAATTACGGGCAAAAGTTGAGTTGGCCAAGATCGAAATGTCGGAAAAACACTATAAAACCGTTTCGAATTAGCTTTTTGTAGGCAGGTTGATAGTGGGCGGCTGGGAACATATACTCCGCCCGTTTTTCAACAGGAGAGCGCATTAAGGGGTATTTGCATGGCAATCCGTCTTTCACCGAACTATCGGCCGAAAGAGAGCGAGCCGTTCATGAGTCCGCGCCAGAAAGAATATTTTCGCCTTAAGTTATTGAAATGGAAAGAAGAAATTATTCGCGAAAGCAAGGAAACGCTGAAGAGCCTGCAAACTGAGACAAGCCAGTATCCCGACCTTAACGACCGGGCCTCTGACGAATCCGAGCGTGCCCTGGAACTGCGCACACGCGACAGGCAACGCAAACTAACCTCGAAAATAGATGCTGCATTGAAGCGTATTGAAGACGGCAGTTACGGCTATTGCGAGGAAACCGGCGAACCGATAAGTCTGCGGCGGCTGGATGCGCGGCCAATCGCCACTCTCAGCATCGAGGCGCAGGAACGTCACGAACGACGAGAAAAAGTGTATCGCGACGACTGACCCTAGCTGCCTGCAGATTGTTAGAATGGGAACAGGATATCATAGAGTTGCTGGCCGAGACGCGGCTGTTGCACGTCAGTGATTTGCCCGCGCCCGCCATATGAAATACGCGCTTCGGCGATCTGGGTATGCTGGATCGTGTTCTGATTGGAGATATCTTCCGGCCGTACAACACCCGAAACAAGCACCTCGCGCATTTCAAAATTAAGACGGACTTCCTGCTTTCCCTGTATGACCAGATTGCCATTTGGCAGGATTTGGGTGATCACCGCCGCCACGGTCGTGGTGATAGCCTCGCGGCGCTCCACTTTTCCCGTGCCGGTTGAATTACTGCTGGAATCGGCGTCTATCAGGGCTGTCGGGTCTATTGCTTCCGGTAAAATCTTATTAAGGCTGGCCTCGTAACCGAGCAGGGCGTTGGCTGCGGCCCCTTCTTTTGCCGTTCGACTGCGGCTGGTTGAGTTATCCAATGCCGCGCTGTCTGTAATATTAATGGTGACGGTCAGAATATCACCAATCTTGGTTGCCCGCTGATCCTTGAAAAAAGCACGTGAACCCGTTTGCCAGAGTGAATTGGGCTGTGCTTCATAATGGATTTGCTCTGGCATCGGCATGCTGACGGTCGCGGATTGTGTTACACCCGCTGGCGACATGGATGGCGGGCTGCCAATCGAGGTAATCCGTTGTGCGGTGCTTGCGCAAGCGCACAGATTTAGCAGCAGCAGGCAACTCAGACTCTGCCTGAGCTTGGGCCCGAGCTTGGGCCTGGACCAGAGCCCGGAATGTGTAAGCTGCATGGATAAGTATCCCATCGGTTCAGCGCTTGCCCAAGGCGTCCGGGGCGGCAATAGCCAGACTACCGGCAGGCATCGAAACAAGCGCATATCCTGGCGCGGTTACTGTTGCCTCGACAGTCCTGCTGGTCTGCGTATTCATGACACGCACGGTTGCGCCTTGTACGCCATCATCAAGCGATTTGCCGCGCGTGGTCAGGATTATCCCGGGCGCTTCAAACGCCATGGTGATCATATCCCCCTTTGCGATAATGATTGGCTTAGTAATATCGGCAGCGCGCATTGGCACACCTGCCCGAATTGCGCGTTTCACCGACATGCCTATCAGTGCGTCATTATCGGTAATATAGATACGATGCGCGCCGCCTCCCTTGATTTCGATTGATTCCAGATCGCTTTCCAGAATGATGTCGCCGCGATTTAGCGGACGGGTTAGCGCCAAAACTGTTGTGCTGCCGGTAGCGCTGAATGCCGATGGCGCGCCTATATGTGCAAAACAGACGAGAGCCAGACAGGCGCCGCCCTTTTGCCAAATCCGCCGTTTCAGCAGGCCAGCCATCCGTGGCTTAGTTATTGAAAATAGCATTGGCAAGAGCCCTATCTCCGCAGGTTGGAGGTTGCCGAGAGCATTTCATCAGAGGCGCTGATGACTTTTGAGTTCATTTCATAGGCGCGTTGGGCGGAGATCAAAGCAGTTATTTCAGAAACAGGATTTACGTTCGCCGTTTCAACATGACCTTGAAGGATGCTGCCAAACCCGGTTGATCCTGGTGTGCCATTTTGCGCAGATCCAGACGCCGGCGTTTCCAGAAACAAATTATCCCCTTGCGCTTCAAGTCCCGCTTCATTGAAAAAAATCGTAAGCTCCAACTGCCCAACAGTCGCTGGCGCTATTTGCCCCGGAAGTTTCGCCTGAACAAGGCCTTGTTTATTGATGGATATCTCGGTGGCGTCGGACGGAACAGAAATACCAGGCGCAACAATGTAACCTTCGGCGGTGACAAACTGCCCCTCCGCGCTTAGCGCCAGTGTGCCAGCCCTTGTATATGCATCTTCGCCGGATGGAAGCTGAATGCGCAGAAAACCGCGCCCCTGGATGGCGACGTCATAAGGGTTGCTGGTTGATATGAGGTTTCCCTGTTCTATGATCCGGTACACAGAACCGGCGCGCACACCTGAACCTACTTGAACACCCGATGGAATAATGGTGCCCGCATCCGAAGAGCTTGACCCAATACGCCGCATGTTTTGATACAGCATATCCTGAAATTCAGCCCTCTGGCGCTTGAAACCGGTTGTGTTCATGTTGGCAATGTTATTTGAAATAACCTCAACATTAAGTTGTTGGGCCAGCATGCCAGTAGCTGCGATGCTTAGTGACTTCATGGATTTGCGCCTTTTTTCAGTGCCGGTTAAGTTCAGGGGAAAAACTACCTAATACGGGAAAGTTGATCTATTGCCTTACGCAACATGTCATCGCCAGTATCAATCAATTGACTGGCAGTTTGATATTTCCGGAGAACGTCAATCATTCGCGTCATTTCTGTAATTGATTCTACATTAGACATTTCAACGCTTCCCTGAATAATTGTTACATCGCGCGCGGGAAGGGGGGATGGTTTTTCATCGGTCGTATAAAGATTACCGCCGATGTTTTGCATAGCAGCCGGACTTTCCATTTTAAACACGCCTAATCGCTGCAACGTCTGGCCTGATAAGGAAATCGTTCCATCTTTGGCGATTTCAGGCATTCCTGAATTAGATGGAAGAACTATCGGATTTGATTGACTGTCTAGGATTTTCAAGCCATCGCTAGTGACCAGTTCGCCTTTGCTACTTAACTTAAAATTCCCGTTCCGGGTATAGGCGACGCCACCGTCGCGCTGAACTGAGAAAAATCCGTCAATTCCCAAAGCTGTGTCGAGCGGGCTTCCAGTGCGTAAAATATTTCCCTGCTGCATATTCCGGGTAACGCCAGTGTCCATCGAAAATATGATATCTGGGGATGTGTTTTCCCCGCTGGCGTTGGGCGAAATATATTCCTCAAAAAGCGGTTGTTCGGATTTGAACCCATCCGTATTGGCGTTCGCAATATTATTGGCGATAATATCCATCTGCCTTCGCAAGCCTGACAGACGGGATAGACTGACCAGGAACGTATTATCCATTGTTTCAACTGCATCTTTTATCTGCAACAACCGGCCTGAAGGTGGCCCCGCATACTGCGTCATGCCTAGCATGTGCATAGTCCGTGCCAATACAGAAGCTAGCCATTTAAGCTGATTTCTTAAATAAGATTATGGGATATGACGGAAATGGCTGCCGTAAACCGGCAATAATTTCCGTGCGCTGCAAAAGAAAGCCGGATTTAAAGAGTTCTTTTACCATTAGGATTTAATTTGTATTTCCAGCCGGTAAAGTATCCGGCGCTCTTCCCATGGCATGGAAATATGGCGCAATGGCAAAGGCAGCGGTTAAGGCGGCAATCGATGAAGAAAGCGATCCTGAAACAGATGAAACTGTTGAAGCGGTAACAGCGCCGGGCTCGCGCATGCCCGGGAAAAAAATCATTCTTTATTTTGTCGCTCCTGCCTTGGCCTTATTAATCGCGGCGGGAGCGGGAGCCTACTTTTTTGGCCTCCTCACATCTGACGAGTCGGAAGTGACGGCGGAGAAGGGAAAAGATGCGCACGGGCAAGACGCAGCAATGCCGGAGGTTGCTTTTTTTGATCTTCCTGAAATTTTAGTAAATCTTAATTCTTCAGGAAAAAAAGAAGCCTATCTTAAGATTCGAATTTCACTTGAGCTTGATAGTAAAGAAGCCACCGCTGCGTTAGAGCCACTGATACCGCGCGTAATTGATAATTTTCAGGTTTTCCTTCGTGAAATGCGGCCAGAAGATCTATCAGGCTCGGCCGGGATGATCCGTTTGAAAGAAGAATTGATGCACCGTGTCAATTTGTCACTGCAACCGGTTGTCGTCAAAGATGTTCTGTTCAAAGAAATATTGGTTCAATAATCCATCCAAGGGAACTGTCGCTAAATGGCGTTAGACGAAGAATTAGACGATGAAGCCATGGCTGCCCAATGGGAAGCAGAAATGGCGACGGATTCCAATGGCGAAGGCGCAGGGGAAGGTGGTGATTTAGCTTCTGAATGGGAGGCCATGGCTGGTGATGACAATAATTCTGCTGCTTCAGGCGGGGCCGGTCGTGTTCTGAATCAAGATGAGATCGACAGTTTGCTCGGTTTTGACGGTGACGATTCAGATAGTGATGATCGTAACGGCATCAAGGCGATGATTAACTCGGCGCTTGTGTCATACGAGCGCCTGCCGATGCTGGAAATTGTGTTTGACCGCCTGGTCCGCATGATGACCACATCCTTGCGAAACTTCACCTCGGATAATGTTGAGGTCAGCCTTGATAATATTACGTCAGTGCGATTTGGGGATTATTTGAATTCCATACCGCTGCCCGCGATTCTCGCGGTGCATAGGGCGGTTCAGTGGGATAATTACGGATTATTTACGGTCGATTCAAATTTGATTTATTCGATTGTGGACGTGTTGTTAGGCGGCAGGCGCGGCACCGCCGCGATGCGTATTGAGGGGCGCCCCTATACTACGATCGAGCGCTCGCTCGTTGAGCGCATGATTGAAGTTGTATTGCATGATATGTCCGCGGCGTTCGAGCCGCTTTCTCCTGTGACCTTTAAGCTGGATCGAATGGAGACGAATCCCAGGTTTGCGGCAATAGCCCGTCCTGCCAATGCGGCAATATTAGTGCGATTGCGCATTGATATGGAAGATCGGGGTGGGCGTATCGAGCTTGTCTTGCCTTATGCAACGCTGGAGCCGATCCGTGAACTGCTCTTGCAGATGTTTATGGGTGAAAAATTCGGGCGGGATTCGATTTGGGAAGGGCACTTGGCCAACGAGCTTTGGCATACAGAAATACCCATAGAGGCCGTTCTGGATGAACAAGTCTTGCCGCTTGGCGTAATGTTTAATCTACAGGCAGGTCAAACCATCATGTTGAATTGCGGCGCCGACGCCTTGGTCAAGATGCGGTGCGGCAGTGTTGATCTGGCTAGCGGACGAATGGGTAAAATAGGTTCAAAAATAGCGGTGCGGCTCATCGATAGCATTAACAGCAAAGCTGCGCAGCGCTAGGAAATCGCCATGCCTATACAATTTTATCTAGAAATATTGGTTGCGGTTTTGCTGGTCATTACCGGAGCATATTGTTTTTTGTTAAACCGTCGCTTGACAGTGATGCGCAATGGAAATGATGGCTTGCGCGAGATTGTCCTCTCGCTGAACGAAGCGGCGTCAAAAGCCCAGGATGGAGTGGAGCAATTGCGCCGGAGCAGCGAAAATTTGGCGGTCGACCTCTCTAAAAAAATCGTGACTGGACGTGAACTTGCCAACGAATTGTCCATGATTATCGATTCTGGAAATAATATAGCGAACCGGATCACGGGTCATGCTGATCAGTCGCGTGTGGAGTATCGCAAGCCTGCGCCGCCTGAGGCGCTTTCGCGGCTGGATAAAGCATTCCGCCGGCAGTTTTCAGAGGAATTGAGACCAAATAAGCAAGAATCAATTCAAGGCGTAAAAATTCCGTCTGCCAAAGCCCAGATGACAGACGAAATTCCAGCTGCCTGGCATTCGCCAAATAGCAGGGCGCCAAATAGCAGTGCGTCAAATAGCATTGCGCCAGCTAGCATAGAGGATGAATCCGGTAATGATCTAAGACAGGCGTTGCGGGCGCTGAGATGATGAATCATGTAATTACATTTATGAACTGGCTACGGCTGCTGCCTGTACTAATTGTTTGCACATTTGCACTGTTGGGATTCAAGCTGATAAACGTATGGGATGGCGTTGCGGGAATTGGCGTGGATAAAGCTATGGCGCAACCGCAGGCAGAAACCAAGCCGGAAAAATCAACTGCGCCAGAAGCAGCGGCAAATACTGTTACGCCAGCGCAGCCGGCGCCTTCAGCCGTGGCTGAAAGATCAAATGACATTTCTAGTATGAGTGAGTCTGAGGTGGCGCTTTTGCAACGCCTTTCTGAGCGGCGTGAAATTCTGAACACAAGAGAAAACCAATTAAAGACACGCGAAAATCTTCTAATAGCCGCAGGAAAACGGGTTGAGGAGCGGATTGCAAGGCTCACGGAAATTGAATCCAGAATAGCAAAACTTATCGACACCTTTGATGCGCAGGAGAATGCGCGTATCGGCAAGCTTGTTCAGGTTTATCAAAACATGAAAGCAAAAGATGCAGCGGCTATTTTTGATCAACTTGATATGGAAGTTCTGTTGGCGGTTGCGCAACGGATGGAAGACGCCAAAATGGCGGAGGTTTTGGGGAAAATGAAGGCCGATGCGGCAAAACGGTTAACTGTCGAAATGGCGCGGCAAAAAAAGCTGCCTGAAACGGCGAGTTAAGGAAGGGGAGTTATATGATCTCGGCGCGTTTTGAGTCAGCTTTGGCGTTGCACTCACCTGCTGCTTACAAGCAGGGAAAAGATATTCCCGCTGCTCAGTTGCCGGAATTATTCCGGAAACTGTTTACGGCCATTTGCGGTGAGCAAGAAAAAGCAATTGAAGTCTTGCATGTGCAGATCACTGAATTACAGCAGTTTATTTCCGCCGCACATGAGGAAATTGCCGCAATACGTCCTGGAAGTATGCAAAATATTGAGATCCCAGAAGCTCAGGATGAGTTAAGCGCCGTTGTATCCGCCACTGAAGAAGCAACGAACATCATTCTTGACTCGGTAGAGGGGCTAGAGTCCCTGTCGGCTTCCTTCACGGGAGAATGCGCTGAAAAATGGCAATCGTTAATTGTCCGGATTTATGAAGCCTCTAACTTTCAAGATATCACCGGACAGCGCATCGCCAAAGTTGTGAACACATTGCGCGGCATTGAATCGCGTGTGCAAAAACTTACAGCTTTTTTCCCGGGCGAAGATGCGGCCACTTCCGATGTGACCGGGGATATGGGCTTGCTCAATGGGCCGCAATTACCAGAGAAAGCAGTAACGCAGGATGATATCGACGCGTTGTTTGAGTAAAATCCGCGCAGTCTATTCGCAGTTAGGGCGTGTAAGATGATGGATACTGAAACTGAGCATGCCGGAAGCTGGCCGCAGGATACGTCGATGCGCGAACGCACGATGATGCTGTTGCTTTCATTATTTCTTATCTTGCTAGCTTTTTTTGTACAGATGAACGTCTTCGCGACAAAGGATCCATCCCGGGCGGATTCAGCGCTGAACAGCGTTAGTGAAACATTTGGAAAATCCAGTTTGGATTCAGGCGAGGGTGTGGTTGCCTCGTCTGCGGGCGTTATGATTATTGATATGCCATATCTGCAGGCTGTTGTTAGCGCTATGCGCGGGCGTGACAGCATGGGAGCTGTTACAGCTAAACAGAGTGATGGAACACTAACTGTTAATCTTTCTCTTGACCGGTTATTTTTAACAAACACGGGAGTGATGCATCCTGATGGCGTGGCGTATTCACAAGCCCTTGCGGATATTATGATGGCTGACAATAGCGGCAATGCGCTGCGCAGCCTTGAAATTCGCCTCATTCTTCCGCCCGATCAGCTACTGGCTCTTGAAACACTGCACATGTCTGATGCTGTTCCAATCCGGCAATCCGCTGCAATGGCCATGGCGCTCACGCAAGCAGGGGTTGCTATCGGTGCTATATCTACTTCGCTGGTTAGAGGTGATGGGCCTTCTATGCAATTGCGTTTTTATTCACTTAATGGCGCGGCGCAAGATGCAGAAGCCAGATAACAAATCTTTCGTCGCCATCGAGACGCCTGATTATGTCACCCCGCCCTCGATACCTTACACAACGGGTGGCAAGGTCTGGATAATCACGTTTGCTGATTTAATGGCCTTGATGCTGGCTTTTTTTGTCATGTTATTTTCAATGTCCTTAATGCAAACGAAAGCATGGCTTTCGATCGTTACCGGATTCAGTGACCGGCTATCGCCTGGCCATGAAGTGACCGTTATGGGTGAAACGGTAAATGCGCGCCCGCTTCGCGTGCTGGAGCCGAAGGGTATTGATCTTGGTTATTTGGCGGCTGTTCTTACAGAAAATTTAGGCCGTCATCCGATTTTGAAAAATGCTCGCATTATTTTAAAAAATGACCGGGTGTCTATATTGCTTCCGCCTGAGTTGCTTTTTGAGAAAGGCAGCGCCACACCGTTACCAACGGCTGCATTAGCGTTGCGTGCGGCGGGGGATGCCCTGCGTTCGGTGAAAAATCGTATTGAGATACATGTTTATTGCGTTGAGGCGCCAATCGAAACTCCTGGCGAGTTAATTGCCGATGACGATCCGTTTGCATCTGGTTTGGCTTTGGCGCTAACGCGTGCCGTGGTTACTTCAAAATTGATCAAGGACGCTGGATTAGCGCGCGCGCCAATACCAGCCGGGCATGCAATATCCGCCAATGATAGGTCGCAAGAAATAATTGAGCTTGTGATCCGTGAAATGGGGGCCGGGGGCCAATGAAGGCGCACCGCACTTGTATCCGTTGGCCTTCAATCCTGACTGTAATCTGTTGTGGTTTTATAGTGATCACACACATTGCTCAGGCAAAACAACAGACAATTCTGCGCGCTGGCTTGTATACGCAATATGCGCGGCTGGTGTTTGATTGGCCAGAAAAGACCGGCTACCGGGCTGTGCTTGAGGGCAAGGAATTGCGCATCGATTTTGACCAGCCGCTTGCCGCTGATTTCGGCAGGGTTGCCGCCAAACTTAGCGAATATATTGAAGTTCCCATTACATCGCAGGATGGCAAGCAACTGCGCATTCCATTGCGTGGAGTTTTTGGATTACAGCAAAAACAATTTGGCAAGGTTATTGTCATTGATTTGTTGCGAAATCCTGCGGCGCTGGAAAAGCCGGCCAAGGATGTCAAAAAACAGGATGTCCAAAAAATAGCGCTAGCAAGTGCGAAGCGGCCGGTAAACCGGGTCCGGTTCTTGAAACAGCCGCTTTCACTTGCTCCTCCGGTAAGCGGGAAGCAGCGCGGTAAAGATACAGACCCAAAACCGGGCACTGCTAATGTTATATCTGAGCGCCCCCCTGCCGAAATGCAGGCTGACCGCCAGCGCGTACTGGATGAAGCAAAAATAGCTCAACAAAAAGCCAAAGAAGCGGCATTGGCCGAAGCACTGATACAATCAGGCGCGACTTCAGCAAAAAAAATCTCACACGATAATGACGGCATCCTGAATCTGGAGCTGAGCCTTAAGGAAATTCCTGGCGGCATAAGTATGCGGTTTCCTTTCTCCGTTGATGCGGCGGCGGCGGTTTTTTTTCGCGGACCTGTACTGTGGGCTGTATTTGATAAACCGGCGCGGGTTGATACTAGGATTGTAGCGCTTAGTAATAACCCTATTTTAATTTCAGCTAAACAAATTGAGGATGAAGAGTTTACAGCGCTGGCGTTTAAGGTGGCGCCTGGGTACTTTATTGCGGTTGAGCGGCGGCGCTCCACCTGGCAAATTGACCTGACGAAAGAGCCCCCGCAATCTGGCAAATATCTTGAAATTGTGCGTGATCCAGAAGCGGATGCGGGCGGCGTGGTGCATGTGATTAGCGCCAATCCCATTGGTCCCTATAAATTCATTGACCCGTATGTTGGGGACGCCATGCTGGTGACGCCAGTGCTTGAATCTGGCCATGGGTTGGCCGAGCGCCGCCGCTTCGTTGAATTTGAAATGATCAAATCCATTCAGGGGCTGGCAGTCATTCCTTTTACTGACAAGATAGAGATGAAAGCCGCGCCAGGATTGATTGATATTGGCTCGCCGGCTGGCCTGCAGCTATCAGATGATATTGCGCGCGCGCTCGGTGAGGCAGACAACGCCAGGAAGCCATTGCAATCTCCGGCTTTCATGGATTTTGACGGTTGGCGGCGCGGTGACGATAGTAAGTATCTGGACTCTCTTAGACAACTTCGGGCGAGCATCGCGGGCACGAAGTTGAAAAAACGCATTGGACATCAAAAAAATCTGGCGCAATTCTATTTGGCGCACGAGCTTGCAGCTGAAGCTGCAGGCGTACTAAATCAGATGTCGCGGGAAAACAATGATATCGTCAATGATCTTGAGCATCGAGCGCTTTCAGCGGTGGCAAACTATCAATTGGGGCGTTATCGGGAAGCGGAAAAAAACTTAGATGTTCAGGGTTTGAAAATTGATCCGCATGCGGCTCTTTGGCGCGGGGCTACACTTGCCAAACTTGGGAAATGGGAAGCTGCGCTGGCCGAATTTGACTCTGGTTTTTCGATGTTGGGTAAGTATTCTCCGGCAGTACAGGCTGATATGCGCCTGCTTGCGGCGACGGCGGCGCTAAAGCGCGGTGAATATAATCGGAGCAAACGCGAATTAACTGCATTTCCGCTTAAATCATTGCCGCCCAAACAAGCCGCCCTATCCATGCTGCTGCGCGGTCGTTTGCTGGAGGCGCGCAGCAAGGATGATGCGGCTTTGAAAGCGTATGAAGGCGCCATCGCATTTCATTTCCAGCTCGTCGAGACGCCGGCGAGATTAGCAAAAACCTTACTGCTTAATAAGATGGGAACGATTGATAATGACCGCGCCATTGGACAATTAGAGGCGCTTCGCTATGCTTGGCGCGGCGGTGATGTTGAACTGGAGGTTCTGGAGTCGCTGGGCAGACGTTACTTGGAGAATAAGAATTACCGGGAAGGTTTCACCGTCATGCGCAGCGCGTTGTCATATTTCTCCGAGTACCCGGCCGCGCAAGCAATTGCTGATCGTATGAGTGATACATTTGCGGATTTGTATTTGCATGGCGGATCGGATGAGATGCCACCAATCAAGGCGCTGGCGTTATATTATGATTTTCGCGAGTTGACGCCTGTGGGGACCGATGGCGATGAGATGATCCGCCGTCTTGGCGAGCGTCTGGTTAGCGTGGAACTTCTGGATGAAGCAATTGAATTGCTGGATCATCAGGTGCGCAACCGCCTGGAAGGGACGGCTAAGGCGCAAATTGCCGCCCGTCTGGCGGTGATCCAATTGCTCGATAAAAAACCTGCTGCGGCGCTGGAAACTATTCGCCGCACCCGGCAGACCAGGTTGCCAGAGGATTTATCATTGCGGCGGCTTATTCTTGAGGCGCGGGCGTTAACGGAATTATCGGAGTTTGAGCAAGCGCTGGAATTGATTGCCGATGAGCATTCAAAAGAATCAGATTTGCTGCGCGCCGATATTTATTGGGCGGCGCAAAACTGGCCGCAGGCGGCGGCAAGCCTGCAGGTGGTGCTTGGCGGACGCTGGCAGGAGGCTGCGCCGCTGGCGGCGCCTGAACAGGCGCAGGTGATGCGTGCGGCGATTGCCTATGCGCTGGCCGACCAGAAAACTGAATTGGATCAGTTTCGCGCGAACTACCAGTCTAAAATGACCGGCAGTGCATTCGCTGATAGCTTTGCGGTAATCACCCAACCGGCGGACGGGCGCGGTGTCGCGTTCCGTCAATTGGCCGGAACTATCGCCGGCCTCGACACGCTGAAAGATTTCATGGCCAACTATAAGCGGGATTTGTAGTGGGGCTATTTAGGTGGCTGTTTATTCGGGCCATCGCCGACCACGGCGCTGATCCGGTTAGCAAGCTGTTTGCGTAAGTCTTCAGGCGTTTTCCAAACAATGTGATTGTACTGCCGTGTGTCAAAATGAATTTTACCAATGATGTCGTTGCGGCAGGTGAAAAACACCGGGATATTCAGTCCGTGCGCGAATCCAGCTTCATAATAAACGCCGCCGCGAATGCCAGAGCTTGGATCATCTTTGTTGTATTCCTTATGGGTAAAGTCAGAAACAATGAATCGTGAACGTCGAATCTCCGCGATGATTTCATCATCAATTTTGTTTATGTGTTCTTTCCGGTTTATCGGCAGCGGGCTATATCCGGCGTCTTCTATTCCTGGTCCTATTCCTTTCTCGTATGCCTCTTTCATCGATTTATCGAACCACATGGCGACGAATCCCTGTTTCGAATTGACATGTTTCGTATCGATTTCGGCGAGGCGGGTATAGCCATCGACGGTAATGATGGGCATAAACTTTCCCATCGCATTTCTTGACTTATCAATCCAGCCACGCTGGACTAAATACTCCGCCAGAAATAGCAGCTCATCTACAGTCAGTGATTCCGACCAGGCAAGCATTTCCATCAAAGTCGGATCGGTTTGTTCACCGATCCCGCACTCTACTGGCCTGCCAACGGCGGGGGATTTCTGTTCAAGATATCTAAGCAATCGGTCTGCGCGCTCGTGTACCGGTAATGGTTGGCGTTTCTCGATGTCATCCATTGTGTAGGATAAGATTTTCGGACACTCCGTCCCTAGCTCACGTTGATCGATCAGCCAGGTCGTGAGCCGCGCTTTTGTCGCATTGTTCATGTTTTTCCATCTGGCTTCAGCCAAAGCAGAGCCAGAAACCGAATATTTTCCTCCAGCGCGCGGACTATCAACGGACTCCCCACCATTGATCTTTGGCGCGACTGTAACAGGCGTTTCCCAGATTGGGCATGTTCCATTATAGGTCATTCCTTACTCCTCACTTCAGGGCCACCCAAACTATACCAGACGTTATTCGCACTAAATTTCCGCACGCTCTTCCCCTCCCCCTTGTGGGGAGGGGTTAGGGGTGGGGGTCAATACATGACTCATTCAATATCGAGTTCCAGCCGGATTATCTGCATTACACCTTCGACATTCGCCAGCACATCGTTGTTCCAGAATCGCAAAACTTTATATCCCTGACTTTCCAGCCAGGCTGTTCGCGCTGCGTCTTTCTCAAGCACTTCGTCGCGTGCATGTTGTCCGCCATCGCATTCAATGACGAGATTGGCAGAGTGACAGGCAAAGTCGGCAATGTAAGAGCCAATAGGAGCCTGCCGTCTGAAATGATAGCCGGCCGCTCTCAGCTCTTTCAGTCTGCTCCAGAGTTTTTGCTCTGTATCGGTCTGGTTTAACCTAAGTTGCCGGGCTTTTTCATTTGCCATATCCCCCACCCCTAACCCCTCCCCACAAGGGGGAGGGGAATGCGAGTTCGCTTACTCCGCAGTTACTTATTCCGCTGCCGCCTTGTTACTCGGCGTGGGCGTACGCAAACGCTCCACTTGCGATACATCGCGCACCGCGCCGCGTGAGGCGCTGGTGGTCATGGCGGCGTAGGCGCGCAGGGCCTGGCTGATTTTGCGCGGCCGCACTTCTTTGGGTTTCCAGCCATCGGCGCTGGCGTCCATCTTCGCGCGGCGCTGTTTCAGCTCAGTGGCGCTGACCGCAAGGCTGATGCTGCGATTAGGAATGTCGATGTCGATCCTGTCGCCGGGCTGGATCAGGGCGATGGCGCCGCCCTCGGCGGCTTCCGGCGAGAGATGGCCGATGCACAGCCCCGAGGTGCCGCCGGAAAACCGCCCGTCGGTCAGCAGCGCGCAGGCCTTGCCGAGGCCCTTGGCTTTCAGATAGCTGGTCGGATACAGCATTTCCTGCATGCCGGGTCCGCCCTTTGGCCCCTCATAGCGGATCACCACCACATCGCCGGGCTTGATTTTTCCGGTGAGAATTTTATCGACGGCGGCTTCCTGGCTTTCGCAGATCACGGCGGGGCCGGAAAACACCAGGCTGGCGGCGTCAACGCCTGCGGTTTTCACAATGCAACCATCTGGCGCGATATTGCCGTACAGCACCGCCAGCCCGCCATCCTGGCTATAGGCGTTCGCAACGGTGCGGATGCAGCCCGCCGCCCGGTCCGTATCCAGGCTCGCGTAACGCCGGTTCTGGCTGAACGCTTCGGTGGTGCGCACGCCGCCGGGGGCTGCGCGGTAGAAGGTGTGCACGGCTTCGTCTTTTGTGCGCATCACGTCCCAGGCATCAAGCGCCTCGCCAATGCTGCGCGTATGCACGGTCGGCACATCGCGGTGAATACGCCCGCCCCGTTCCAGCTCGCCCAGAATGGCCATGATGCCGCCGGCACGATGCACATCTTCCATGTGATATTCCGGCGTCGAGGGCGCGACCTTGCAGATATGCGGGGTTTTGCGCGACAGCCGGTCAATATCCTTCATGGTGAAATCGATGCCGCCCTCATTGGCGATCGCCAGCAGATGTAACACGGTATTGGTCGACCCGCCCATGGCGATATCCAGCGTCATGGCGTTCTCGAAACTTTTGAAATTGGCGATGTTGCGCGGCAGGGCGCTTTCGTCATTTTCCTGATAGTAGCGTTTGCACAATTCCACCGCCGTGCGCCCCGCGCGCAGGAACAGCTCGCGCCGGTCGCCATGCGTCGCCAGCACGCTGCCATTGCCCGGCAACGCCAGGCCCAGCGCCTCGGCCAGGCAGTTCATCGAATTGGCGGTGAACATGCCGGAACACGAACCGCAGGTCGGGCAGGCGGAGCGTTCATATTTGTCCACCATCTCATCGGAAACGGAATCGTCGGCGGCGCTGATCATCGGGTCGATCAGATCGACCATTTTGGTGCTGCCATCCTCCATGATGACCTTGCCGGCCTCCATCGGCCCGCCGGACACAAACACGGCGGGGATGTTCAGCCGCATCGCGGCCATCAGCATGCCCGGTGTGATCTTGTCGCAATTGGAAATGCACACG
>CAMTWQ010000042.1:0-5084 GCA_947085465.1 uncultured Alphaproteobacteria bacterium | reverse complement strand
GCTTGATTGCGGCAGGTTCTCGCCATATAACCCGTCGCTGCCTAGGCCCGCATGCGCGCCCTTCGTCTATCGGTTAGGACGCTAGGTTTTCAACCTGGAAAGAGGGGTTCGACTCCCCTAGGGCGTACCACCTTCAGCCGCGCCTAATGCCTATGGGCCTGTTTGGCAGGCCGTTGGACTAAACGATTACACCATCGGCCCGATGTTTAGACTCTTTGCCGTCCTTCTCTGCTCTCAGATGACAGACCATCTGACTGGGCCGTTAGCATTAAACACCAAGGACACAAAGGACACGAAGAAAGATTATATGGCGGCCTTGGCACAAAAAATTTCGCGCCCTTTGTGTTCTTTGTGGTGAATTCTATCAGCAGCCCAATGTGAAGACGCTTTGGCGTCTGCCATGATCTCCCCAAGCAAGACAAGGGCGATGACAGGTCATTACATAGGACCGTTGGTATTATACCAGAGCCCATTAAACTTGACCTGTCATGCTGAGCCGCCAAAAAACTTGGGGGCGAAGCATCCCCAATGTTTTCAATCGGCTCCTGCATGGCGGTTTCGCGCCGGTATTGACAGCCCCGGCAAGGCGTCTTACAGTAAGGAAAATCCTTACAGCAGGTGCGCTCGATGATTACCAGCAAAATATCCAGCAAGGCGCAGACCACCATCCCGCAGCCGGTGCGCGAGGCGCTGCATCTCAAACAAGGTGACGCCATCGCTTATAAAATTGAGCCTGGCCGCGTTATCGTGACCAAAAAACTGCCTTCGGCGGCGGATGATCCGTTCGCTACTTTTGGCGAATGGGCATCCGTGAATGACAGCAAAGCCTATGACGGGCTTTAAGCAATGGGACGTGATCAAGGTTCCGTTTCCCTATACGGATCGCCCGGCCCGCCAATACCGGCCGGCGCTGGTTGTTGCGGCGGAACGGATTGAAGCAGCACATGGCCTGATGTGGGTTTTGATGATTACCAGCGCCGCCAACCGTGGATGGGCCGATGATGTGCCCATATCCAATCTGAAGGCGGCGGGCCTGCCAGGGGCCTCGGTCATCCGTTGCGCCAAGATCGCAACCATCGAAGCAAGCGAGGCGGAACGCATTGGCCGCCTGCCGCGCGCCGGGCAAAAGAGTGTCACGCAACAACTTGCGCATATCTTGAATTTAATGGCTGGGGAGCAAGCTTAAAAAATGCCGGATTAATACCAGCACTTACAATTTTGACCGGCAGGTGACACCACCACTGTCACACCGGGTCTATTCCGGGTGGGGATGGATTGAGGGGCCGGCGATAAAATGGCGTGGCGCGCCGGGAATTGCCGCTATACTGCCCGCCACAGCAACCATCGGATGTTTCATGCAGCTCGCACTTTCCACCTGGCAGGAAGTTGAGGCCTATCTCGGGCGAAGCAAGGGGGTAATCCTGCCGATTGGGTCGATGGAGCAGCATGGGCCGACCGGGCTGATCGGCACCGACGCGATCTGCGCCGAACTGATAGCCAAACGCGCCGGCGATGCGGCGGATATCCTGATCGGCCCGTCGTTCAACATCGGCGTCGCGCAGCATCATATGGCGTTTGCCGGCTCCATGACCCTGCGCCCGGCGACGTTTATCGCCAGCGTGCGTGACTGGGTGGTCTCGCTGGCCCGGCACGGCTTCGAGAAGTTTTATTTTCTCAACGGCCATGGCGGCAACATCGCGCCGCTTACGGCCGCGTTCTCGGAAATATACGCGGAAGTGAGCCTGGCGCTTCCCGGCGCCAATCTGGCCCCGAGGCGGGTTGATTGCGCGCTGCAAAACTGGTGGACCCTGCCCGGGGTGTATGATCTGTGCAGGCAGCTATATCCCGAGGGCCATGGCGGCCACGCCACCCCCTCGGAAATCGCGGTGACGCAATTCGCCTGTCCCGATGCGATCAAATCCGCGCCGCTTGTCCCGCGCATCGCGCCGTCAGGCCGTTTTACCGACGCGGAAGACTACCGGGCGCGGTTTCCCGACGGGCGCATCGGATCAGATCCGTCGCTGGCCAGCCCGGAACACGGCGCGCGGCTGGTGGCGCTTGCGGCCGGCGGGCTGATCGAGGATTACGCCCGCTTCATGGGGGCGTGAGCGCGCGCAACCCTGCGATAACCCCGGCGTCGCGCAGACGGTCAATCTCGGCGCTGCTGAAACCGTGCTCAATCAGCACCTCCAGCGTGTGCTCCCCCTGTTTGGGCGTATCGCCGCGCGGCTGCGCGTCCTCTCCATCGTGAAAGCGCACCGGGGTCGCCACCGATTTGTAGCTCTCACCGTTGCTGCGGGTCACCTCGACAAAAGCGCCGGCGGCGTGCGCCTGCTTGTCCACCACCACCTCGGCGCTGGATTGCACCGGCGCCCAGACCAGATCAGCGTCGTCGAAAATTTTGCCCCATTCCTCCAGCGTCTTTTTGGCGAAAACTTCATCGAGAATGGCGACCAGGGCCGGGGCGTTTTTGCGCCGCCCGAGGCCGGAAGTGAACCGCTCGTCATTGGCAAGGTGAGAAAGCCCAAGCGTGCTGGCAAGCTCAGGCCAGTCCTTTGATGTCTGGCGCGGCAGGTAGGCAAACCATTTGCCATCCCCGGCGCGGAAGAAATTGGTCAGCGGGCTGATGCTTCGTTCGCGCGGCGGCGTAGCGGCAAGCTTGCCGAACCGCAACTGCATCGCAAAGTCCGAACTCATCATATAGATGCCGGTGCGCAGCAGCGAGGTTTCCACCAGCCGCCCCTTGCCGGTTTTCTCGCGCTCGTACAGCGCCCCCATGATGCCGCCCAGGGTGGTCAGCCCGGTGACGTGATCGCCCGCCGCCGTGCGCAGCGGAAACGGATCGGCCCCCTCGGGCGCCATGGTGCGGCAGGCGCCGGCGCGGGCCCAGAACGCCGCCATGTCAAAGCCCGGACGGTCGCGCTCCTCGCCAACCATGCCATAGCCGGAAACGCTGGAATAGATCAGCCTTGGATTTTCCTTCTTCAGGCTGGCGTAATCCAGGCCCGCCCGCTCCAACGCCCCCGGCCTCGTGTTGGTGATGAACACGTCGGCGTGACGCACCAGCCGTTTCAGCACCGCGACGCCCTCAGGCTTTGAGGTGTCGAGGGTGATCGCGCGCTTGCCGCGGTTGTCCAGATCAAACAGCGGGTTGCCGAAATCGGCCGCGTTCTTGACCGGGGTCGGAAACACCCGCCACGGATCGCCCCTGGGGGCTTCGATCTTGATCACTTCCGCGCCCCAGTCTCGCATGATGCCGCCCGCCGACGGCGCCGCGACATAGGTAGCCATTTCAATCACCTTCACACCCTTCAACATGGCATTTCCTCTTGTTGTGCAGATATTTCATGGCCCGCAGCATAGCCGGGGCCTGGGCGCGTAACAAGCTTGCCTGTGGCAATTGCATTCCTGGGCGCGCATGGTTAGGTTCGCGGCCCGCCCCCATTCGGTGGGGGCGTCAAGCAAACGCCATAAACAGCCTGGAGTATTCAGTTATGTCCGACGGGGGTGGTATCGCCGCTGATCATTTGAAGGCCTTTATTTCCCGCGTCGAGCGCTTGGAGGAGGAGAAAGCCAGCATCGCCGGCGACATACGCGAGGTTTACGCGGAAGCCAAAGGCATGGGCTTCGATCCCAAAATCATGCGCCAGATAGTGCGTTTGCGTAAAATGGATCAACACGACTATCAGGAACAACAGGCGTTGCTGGAATTATACAAGGCCGCCGTTGGCCTGGCCGATGCCTGATCCCCAGAAATCATTCTGCTACCGCCCGGAAATATCCGATTCCGGGTTGGCGCCGATTTGATGGATCGCCAGGTCGGCGCCTCTGAACTCGTCTTCCTCGTCAAGCCGGATGCCGGTGGTCATCTTCAGCACCCCATAGATGAGAAAGCCGGCAGCCCCCGCATAGGCGGCGCCCGCCAACGAGCCAACAAGCTGTGACATAAAGCCGACGCCACCCAGGCCGCCCATCGCCTCGACGCCAAAGATACCGCAGGCGATGCCGCCCCACAGGCCGCACAAACCGTGCAACGGCCACACGCCCAGCACGTCGTCGATCTTCCAGCGATTGTGGCATAGCTGGAACATCAGCACGAAAATCACCCCGGCGATCGCGCCTGTGGCCAGTGCGCCAAGCGGGTGGAATACATTGGAGCCTGCGCACACGGCCACCAATCCGGCCAGCGCGCCATTGTGTACAAAGCCCGGATCGTTCCTGCCGGCAATCAGCGCCGAGATGATGCCGCCAACCATCGCCAGCAGCGAATTCACCGCAACCAAGCCATTAACGCTGGCCAAGTTTTGCGCGCTCATCACATTGAAACCAAACCAGCCGATGCACAACAGCCAGGAGCCAAGCGCCAGGTATGGAATGTTGGATGGCGGAATGCCGGCCGGCCGGCCGCTGGAATCATAGCGCCCGTGCCGCACGCCGAGCATGATCACGGCGCCCAGGCCGATCCAGCCGCCTACCGCATGCACAACCACCGAACCGGCGAAATCATTAAATTTGTAACCGAAGCTGGCCAGCATCCAGTCCTGAAAGCCGAACCTTGCGCCCCACACCATGCCCTCGAACAGCGGATAGATCAGCGCGACGATAATGCCGCCGGCCGCAACCTGCGGCCAGAATTTCATCCGCTCGGCCACGCCGCCGGAAATGATCGCCGGGATCGCCGCCGCAAATGTCAGCAGAAAGAAGAATTTCACCAGGTCATAGCCGCTCTTGGCGAACGCATAGCCTTGCGCCTCGGCGGCGCCGGTGATAACTGCGGCGCTGCTCAGGAAATCAATCCCATAAGCTACCGAATAGCCGATCAGGAAATAGACGATGGTGGAAACCGCAAAATCAGCCAGGATTTTCACCAGGGCGTTGACCTGGTTCTTGTGGCGCACCGTGCCGGCCTCCAGAAAGGCGAAGCCGCCATGCATGGCGAACACCAGAATGGCGCCCGACAGGATGAAAAAGACATCGGCCCCGATCGGGACCACCGGCTGGTTTACGTCCATAGCTTCCCCCGTTTCTTATTTTCCGCAGCGGCCAGCCGCAATACGCCAGTATTACCCGTTGAAACGCCATTT
>CAMTWQ010000041.1:0-17266 GCA_947085465.1 uncultured Alphaproteobacteria bacterium | reverse complement strand
CTCTAGACCATTTCCTGATCGGATTGAATCAATCCGATCAGGATAAAAATGGTCTAACACATTCACTTAGAGCCTTTCTTGTCCGGTCAGGTTGGTTCAACCTGACCGGGAAAGGCTCTAGAGCAGCCCGCGATTAAGTTGAGTAACGAAGTGACCCCACTTAATCGCGGAAGGCTGCTCTAACACATTAAAATCTAGAGCAATTTTCTTTATTAAGTTCGAGCCTCATGGCTCGAACTTAATGCAGATTGCTCTAGCCAGCGGTTTAAAATCATCGAGCCAACCATGTCCGACGCCGTATTCAGGAATGAACGCGACCGCGCAATAATCCAGTCAACGGACAGCAGTAACGCCAGGGCTTCCGCCGGAATCCCGAGGCTGCCCAGAACCAGGGTCAAGGCGACAATGCCTGCCTCCGGCACGCCGGCAACGCCCATGGCGGCCACAATGCAATAGAGTGCGGCGAAAATCTGCGTGGCCAAACTCATCTCTATGCCGCCAGCCTGGGCCAGCGCCAGCAGGGTGAACCCCTCGTACAGAATAATGCCATCATTATTCAGATTGGTGCCGACCACCGCCGCCAGGGTTGAAGCGCGCCTGGAAACGCCCAACTGGTCGAGCGCCCGCAGTGTAAGCGGCAAGGCCACCAGGCTGCTGTTAACGCCAAACGCATAAATTGCCGGCTCAATTGCATAGCGCCAGAAATTGCGCAGGCTGATCCGCACAAATAACAGCAGCCAGGCGCTGTAGGTAAACATTACATGGACCGCCATGCCCAGCAAACACAGGCCAACATATTGGCCCAGGCCCTTGAACGGCGCCAAACCATGCTCGGCTGTCACTTTGGCGGTGGCGGCGAAAACCGCGAACGGGATCAGCTTGACGATCCAGATTAGCAGGGTTTCGCACATTTCACGGGCAAACGATATCCACATCGCTCCCCTGTCCATCAACGATGCGGCATCCGCCGCCTGTCTGGCGCGCACATGCCGCCATGCAAAACTGAAGGCCACCGCCATGACGACCACAGGCATGATGCTGTTATCCGCCAGCGGTTGCACAATGCTGACCGGCAATTGTTTGGCAAGCATATCCAGAAAATCGGTCTTCTGCCCGACGCCGGATATGTCACCTGCAAGAAATGTCAGATATTGCCCAGGTTCAAATATGTTTGCGGCCAATAAACCGATGGCGATCGCAATCGAACCATTAATCAGTGTAATGATCAATAGTCTGTAAAAGTCGCTGCCCGCCACCTTGTGGCGCAAGATGGCTTCCATCACTGCAAGGAAAACCAGGGGCGTCGCCGCGGCCTTTATCAATTGCAGCAGAAATTTGGTGACCGGCGACAGGCCCTTGGCGGTTTCAGGAAAACCCAGCCCAAACAGCGCCCCCGCCGCCAGCGCAAGAACGACCCATTTGATATTGCCGACGATAAGTTTCATAAGCCCCCCGGCCCGCAAATCATGTTCCAAAGCCCGCCATCATAACGGTCTGATTTATATACACTATACTGGTCACCGCCGCCCGTTGCGCGTAATTTTTTCGGGGTTTTTGTGCCGGGCCGCCTGTTCTGGCTCCTTGGTTTTGTATATACATTTATATAGAATGCGCCCATGAAGGATGTCATGGCAGGCTATGACTGGGATGCTGGTAATCGCCAGAAATGCCTGAAACATGGCGCAGCATTGCGGAAATTGAGGCGCTGTTCCAGCACCCCCTGGCAGTTCTACCGGACGAGAAGCATACCCTGGCGGAGCAACGTTTCAAAGCAATCGGCAAGGGTAAGTCCCACAGATCAATCTTTCTGGTATTCACGCTTCGCGCACGCAATGGAAAAACGCTTATCCGTCCAATCAGCGCCCGCTATATGCACAAGCAGGAGGTAAAACATTATGAAAAAGAAAATTCCGGTCTTTAGGACCGACGAAGAGGCCGAACATTTCGTCGATACAGCCGATCTCACCGAATATGATTTTTCGCAATTCAAACCGCAGCGGTTCGAGTTCGAAAAGAAAACCGCGCAGATCAATATGCGGGTGCCAAAGCCATTGCTGGACGCAGTGAAGAGCCGCGCCAAGGCGCGCGGCATTCCCTATACGCGGCTGGTGCGTGAGGCGATGGAGCTGGCGCTGACCCAACCTGAAGCACACGAGCGCAAAAGAAAGTAGTTTAATTCAGGATTGGCTTAAAAACGGCCCCATGCCGCCATTCGCCAGAACAGCTAATCAGCTAGTCCGAGCACGCGCTCGGCCACCTGAATGGCGTTGAGCGCGTTTCCTTTTCTCAAATTGTCGCCGGAAGCCACCATCGACAATCCGTTTTTCAGAAAGGGAACGCTTCGGATACGCCCGACAAGTATGTCATCAATACCAGCAGCCGCTAACGGCGTCGGATATTTTCCGGTCCACGGCTCATCAAGGACCCGGACGCCAGGGAATGATGCGATAACCCGGCGCGCCTCTGCGACGCTCACTGGTTCTTTGAGGCTTACAGCAAGCGAGACCGTGTGCCCAACGAGAACCGGCACCCGAATTGCCGTCGCGTGCACTGTGAGTTCCGGCGCATGCAGTATCTTGCGCATCTCAGATTGCATCTTTTCCTCTTCGCTCGAGGTGTCCTCTCCTTCTCTGAATTCTTCGCATTGAGGAAAAAGGTTGAATGCGGAAGGATGGGGGAACTGAATGGGGGCGGGCAGGTTAAGTGGTTCATGCCCGCGCAGAGCTTCGCTTTGGCGCACCGCTTTGGCGGAGGAGTCCAGAAATTCCTTTATGCCTTCCCGGCCCTTGCCGGAAATCGCCTGATACGAAGAGCTGACAACATATTCAACCCCGAAAGCCTGGTGAAGCGGCGCTATAGCCATAATCGCTACGGCTGTTGTGCAGTTCGGCCCGGCAAGCGTGCCGTTGTGAAATTTCAGGTCGTTAGCATTGATCTCTGGCACAACGAGCGGCACCGATGGATCGAGCCGGAAGGCCGAGGATTGATCTATAACAATGGCGCCCGCCTTGACCATGCGGGGCCCCCATTCGCGCGCAATCGAGGCGGAAGTCGCACTGATCACGAGATCCAAACCATCGAAGTTTCCGTCTTCAAGCGCTTCGATGGGGTGGTCCACTCCCTTCCAATGAATGGTCTGGCCGGCCGAGCGCCTGGAAGCGAAAAGCCGGAGAGTCCCGACGGGAAACCTGCGCTCTTCAAGAATGCGTAGCGCGACCTCGCCGGTCACGCCAGTTGCGCCGCTGATGCCGATGTTGAATTTCATTAGTTTCGATTCCGTCTATTTCTCAGAGCCAATACTTTCAGGCGATACGCCAAACAATGTCAGGAGTTACAATCAAATCTGGCGCTGTCTTTAAGGCCGTGTCGCAGTTACGACAATTCAAATCCACACGCCGCCGGCATTCGAGGTATAGCCGAGACAGCGATAGGCGGCGTCCACCAGGCCCTGGCCGCGTTCGTTCAGCAGCGCGCCATTGCCGCCCATGCGGTTCATCGTATAGCCAAACGACATTTTGCATTCGGGATCTGCAAAGCCAATACTGCCGCCCGCCCCCACATGACCAAAGGCGCGTTCGCTCAACAGCATGCTGCCGGTAAGCGGCCGCCGGCGATTGTCCATCGATTTCATGAAGCCAAGCGCAAAACGGGTTGGCATACACAGCGTTTCATCGTAATGCGTCGACATCGAAACCTGGCCCATGCGCGCTATCGCATCGGCGCTCACCAGCTTCACCCCGCCCAAAGAACCGCCGTTTGCAAAAGGCGCATACATGCCCGCCAGGCCGCGCCCATTGGTCATGCCATTGGCGGCGCCGATCTCAGCGGCATGGCAATCGCGCCGGTTGGGATTAAAACCGCCATCATTGAACAAAAACAGCGCCGGAATCGAACTGCGGTCGGCAAGCGCCACCACGGCGAGCGGCGACAGCGGATCGCCCTTGGCGGGGCGAAATTGAATAATCGGCGACACGCGCGGCTCGACAAATTCAGGTGTGCCAATCCAAAAATCCAAACCTAGCGGCTTAGCTATTTCATCCTGAAAAAAAGTTCCGAGTGATTTACCCGACACCCGGCGCACCAGTTCGCCCACGGTCCAGCCAAACGTCAACGCATGATAACCATGGCGTTTGCCCGGTTCCCAGAATGGCGCCTGATCCGCCAGATGCGCACACATCAAATCCCAATCATTCACAGCGCCCTTATGCAAAGGCGCGCGCACCGCTGGTACGCCAACGCTGTGATCCAGCATCATGCGCACGGTTGCCGTTTGCTTTCCGTGCTTTGCAAACTCGGGCCAGTAATCAGCGACCAGCGCCTCCAGATCGAGCTTGCCGCGGTCAATCAGAAGATGCGCGCATAGGGCCGTCGCTCCCTTGGTGCTGGAGAAAACGATCGACACCGTATCGGATTGCCAGGGCTTTTCCACATCACGCTCAATGCGTCCGCCCCACAGATCAATCACGGTCTCGCCGCCAACCTTGACGCACACGCTGGCGCCGACCTCATCATGGTCCGTGAAGTTTTTGACAAACGCATCAGCCACCATCTGATAGCGAGCGTCAAAGCTGCCCTCAACACGGCCGTTGGGAACGTCCTGCTGGAATTTCTGCATTTGCTTCATCCTAACCCTTCAAGCCGGTATCGAACCCATCGATGCTGACGGCGTTTTTCTGCTGCCGGTAGGCGTGCAACTCGTCCTCGCTCTTGCCCTCGGTCCACTTCACCAGGGTTTTGCGCTCCTGCTTCAGTTCATATTCCGGCACCGCATAACCGCAGGAAGTCTGTACACTGTCTATATCGAACAGCATTATCTGGCGCGTGCCGGGGATGGCTGGAAATTTGCCTATCAAGCCATTCCATTCAGGGTCGCCGGGCCGCACCACGCGGCCCTTGCCATACAGGCGCAGGATCAGCGCCCGATGATCAAAGCTGCAAAACATGATGGTGGCGCGCCCATCGGCCTTGAGATAGGCCGCCGTTTCATTGCCGCTGCCTGTCAGATCGAGATAGGCCGCCCGCTTTGTGCCCAGACAGCGGAACGTATCCATGCCCTTGGGCGACAGGCTAATGCGTCCGCTAGCCGAGGCCGTGGCGATGAAAAACATTTTCTGCTCGGCGATGAACGCTTGCAGATTTTCAGGGGTATGATCGAAAAATTCCGCCATGATTTACTCCTTGCACAGACTAAGAACGCCCGGTCAGCAGCACCAGCTTACCTGTTACCTTGCGCGCCACGATGAAGTTCAGCGCATCGGCCACCTTGGCCAGCGGATAGGTTCCCGAGACCAGCGGCTTTAGTTTGCCATCCACATAATATTGCAGCAATTCGCGATTGCTCCGCTGAAAATGCGTAATATCCCGCTCGATGCTTGCGCCCCAGAATACCCCGACGATCTGGCATCCTTTTAGCAGGGTAAGGTTCAGCGGAATTTTCGGGATTTCGCCATTGGCGAATCCCACCACCAGAAAACGGCCATTCCAGTTGATAGCGCGCAGCGCGGTTTCAGAATAATCGCCCCCCACCGGATCATAAATCACATCCGCGCCATTGCCGCCGGTCAGCGCCTTGGTGCGCTCCTTAAGATCTTCGGTGGAATAGTTGATCAGCTCGTCGGCGCCATGCGCCCTGCACACCGCCAGCTTCTCATCTGTTGAGGCGGCGGCGATCACCCGCGCCCCCATCGCCTTACCCAGCTCCACGGCGGCCAGGCCAACGCCGCCCGCCGCACCCAGCACTAGTAAAGTCTCACCGGGTTGCAGGTTGCCGCGATCCTTCAGCGAATAATAGGATGTGCCATAGGTCAGGATAAACGCCGACGCGGTGGCGAAATCCATCTGCGGCGGGATTTTGGTCACCATTTCGGCGCGCACTAGCGCTTGCTCGGCAAATCCGCCGTATCCAGCGCCGATGAAGGACAGCACCCGGTCGCCCTTTGCCAGCCCCGTCACCCCCTCGCCCACGGAATTAATCGTGCCCGCCACCTCGCCGCCAGGGGAAAAGGGCAGTTTCGGCTTGTTCTGATATTTTCCCTGAATGATCAGATAATCAGGAAAATTAACCCCGCAGGCATGCACATCAATCACCACCTGACCGGGACCGGCAATAAAATCGGGGACTTCCTCCAGCACCAGGGTTTCCGGCAGCCCTAATGTCTTGCACAAAATAGCCTTCATTTCTGTCGTTCCTTTGCCATATTTTAATGCCGATCCCCATTTAGTAGCATAGGAGAGGGGGCTTCGAAACCTTGCCAAGCTCCCTGTCGCCGCAAGACTTGGAAATTTGCTGATTCTCCGTTAAGACTGAGGCCATGATGAAGACCCGGATGCTACTTTCATTTCGTGTAGCCGGGGTTGCGCTTGCCGTGAGCTCAACTCTGGCCCTTGCCGCTAGCCCAAAACTGATTGGCAGTTTTAAGGATTGGGATTCGTTCCAGTCCAATGAGGGGCAATCCAACTCCTGTTATATGCGCTCGGCGCCAGCCACTAGTGAACCCGCCGGGCTGAAACGAGGCGAGGTTTACTTGTTCATCACGCACCGCACCGGGGATAAGACCGTCAACGAGGTCAGCATCATCACCGGATATGTCTATAAACCAGGCAGCAGCGTCACGGTTGCGATAGGAAATAAAACTTTTGAATTATTCACCGATGCGGACGGCGCATGGGTGGATAAGGCGGAGGACGCCGCGCAATTGGTGGCGTCTATGCGGGCCGGCGCACGGCTAACCGTTTCCGGCACATCATCGCGCGGCACCAGGACGACGGATAAATATTCACTGGCCGGCTTTAGCGACGCGCACGAAGCGATCAGCAAGGCCTGCGGCGTTACATAGAAAGCTGTTATGCAAATCGCCACTATCATCGCGCCGGTATCAGGGCAGATTAATCTGATCGGGCTTTCGCGCGCTGAGATAGCGCCGCTTTTGCTCGCCTGTGGCGTGCCGGAGCATCATGTTAAAATGCGCACCCAGCAGATCTGGCACTGGATGTATTTTCGCGGCGTGCAGAATTTCGAAGCCATGTCGAACATCTCCAAAGATCTGCGCATGCTGCTGGAGGAACGCTTTAGCCTGGCGCGGCCCGAAATCACCAGTGAACAGATTTCCAAAGACGGCACCCGCAAATGGCTGTTGCGGTTTAGCGACGGCAAGGAAGTGGAAACCGTGTTCATTCCCGAGGACGAACGCGGCACATTGTGCGTGTCCTCGCAGGTCGGCTGTACGCTGAATTGCCGGTTCTGCCATACCGGAACGCAGATGCTGGTGCGCAATTTGACGCCGGCGGAAATTGTAGCCCAAATGATGGTGGCGCGCGACGCGCTGGGTGAATGGCTGACCGAAGACCGGCATTTGACCAATGTGGTGATGATGGGCATGGGCGAGCCGCTGTATAATTTTGATAATGTGAAGGCGGCATTGCAGATCGTCATGGATAATGAAGGCATGAGCCTGTCGCGCCGCCGCATCACGCTCTCGACCGCCGGCGTAGTGCCCATGATGGCGCGGTGTGGCGAGGAAATCGGTACTAATCTGGCGGTGTCGCTGCATGCGGTTCGCGACGAAATTCGCGACGAAATTGTGCCGCTGAACCGCAAATACCCGATTGCCGAATTGCTGGCGGCATGCCGCGCCTATCCGGGCGCGTCCAATGCGCGGCGGATTACGTTTGAGTATGTAATGCTGAAGGGCGTTAATGACAGCCTGACCGACGCGCGCGAACTGGTGCGGCTGATTGCCGGTATCCCGGCGAAAATTAATTTAATCCCGTTCAACCCCTGGCCGGGCGCGCCCTATGAATGCAGCGACTGGCCGCAGATCGAAGCCTTCGCCGAAATCGTCAACCGCGCCGGATACGCCAGCCCGGTGCGCACCCCACGCGGCCGCGACATCATGGCCGCCTGCGGCCAACTAAAAAGCGCCAGCGAACGGGCGCGCAAGGGCGGCGCGGCCGCAAGCCTAAATATGCAGGCAAAATAACGCATGGCCGCAGACAATCCCAATATCGCCGGATTACGGCGTCAGGCACGGGCTTGTCAGGCATTGAACTCACCCTTGACCGCCGGAATATTGGACGCTGCGGCCAATTTGCTAGATGCAACAAGCGAAACTGGCCGCCGCATCCTGGGGTGGACGGGCGATCCGATAGCCGATGCTTTGCCGTTGCGTTTATCCGGCGGCTTGCATGGCCTGGCCAGACGCAACGTGGCGCCGGGCTTAAGCAAAATCTATCTTGAAGGTAGCGGTGATTTTTCTGGCGCGATCCGCGAAGCGATTCATGCCCATGACGCATGGCTTGCGGGCTGGCTCGATTCACCCCCCCAAACCAACGAAGTTGGACGCAGTGGCGCGCTAATGTGTGGGCTGATGCAGGCGGCGCACCGCCTGGGGATGCCCATTGAATTGCTTGAACTCGGCGCCAGCGCGGGCCTGAACCTTAATCTGGATCGCTTTCGTTTTGATCTGGGTAACCGCACGATAGGGCCGGATGATTCCCCCTTACGGATTGCGCCGGCCTGGACCGGCGGCGACCCGCCAGATGCAAAGCCGGTGATAGTTGCGCGCGCAGGCGTAGATTTGCTGCCCATTAATGTCAACGATGCAGCCGCCGCAGAGCGCCTGATCGCCTTTGTTTGGGCGGATCAGAAAGAGCGAATCGCGCGCCTTGAGGCGGCAATAAAAATCGCCCGGAGTTTTCCGCCGCCGGTTGTGGCGGCCGATGCCGCCCCATGGCTGGATCAGCAATTGCAAAGGCGCCAGCCTGAAGGCGTCCTGCGCATCGTCATGCACAGCGTTTTTTGGCAATATGTTCCACCCGCCGCGCGCGAACAATTATATGCCTTGATACAGCAAGCTGGCGCAAACGCTACGCCTGCGCGGCCTTTCGGCTGGCTTAAATTTGAACCAGGCCCGCAATTATACACCATGGGACTCAAACTCAGGCTTTGGCCATCAGGAGATGATCTGCATCTGGCTAACTGCCATTCACATGGCAGTGAAATAAATTGGCTGCTTAGATGATATGTATGCCGCGTGACCCACGCAAACGGCTCAATCGCCAATCATTTAGAGTGACGTTTCAGAAACGGCACCAGCATCGGCACCTTCGCACTGTATTCGCGGTAACGCTCGCCAAATATGCCGATCAGGTCGCACTACTCGAATTGCAGCTCCATGACAATATTGCAGCGCGCATATAGCGGATGCGCCCCTTCGCTCACGGTTTGGAAGCCATGCTTGCGATACAGCGCTACCGCCGGGGCAAGGACCGTATTAGAGAGAAGGTATACGGTCCGGGCGCCTTTTTCCCGGGCCTTGCTGATCGCCGCCTGAATTAGAATCTCGCCATAACCCTTGCCCCGCGCTAAAGGGTCAACGGCCATCCGGGCCAACTGGAAGCGTATGGGCGATTCCCTGAACAAGGCGCACACGCCAACCACCTTCGCGTTCTCCACGAGGCTGAGGATATGGCCGCCCTCCCTGACGATCCTGTACGGGTCTTCGGCAAGCTTTCTGTCTGCCTCCTCAAGCGTGAAGTGTTCGGTAATCCAAAGCTCATTGAGCCGGATGAAGTCGCTGCAATGGGCCTCATTGTCAATCGTTAGCACCCCGGCCATTACCGCCCTCCCTTTTATGCCAGCCGGAAAAATTTCCCCAGGCTTTTCATTCTGATGGGTGCCATCATAAATACTTCGCGACGGCTGTGCAAATTGACTGGTTTAGATGATATGTATGCCGTGTGACCCACGCAAACAGTCTTGCATTTTGTGCGCACGCCGCGCGGCCGCGACATCATGGCCGCCTGCGGCCAGCTAAAAAGCACCAGCGAAAGGGCGCGCAAGGGTGGCGCGCCCGCAGCACTGGCTTAGACGGTCAATTCATAATTTGAGTGCACTGCGGCGCGTTGTTGCCTGATAAATGGCAGCTTCAACAGGTTGTGAAGCGTTTGCGT
Source organism: uncultured Alphaproteobacteria bacterium (assembly GCA_947085465.1). Lineage (GTDB taxonomy): Bacteria > Pseudomonadota > Alphaproteobacteria > UBA11222 > UBA11222 > CAMTWQ01. The sequence continues at coordinate 7,315 of CAMTWQ010000041.1, read as the reverse complement.
CTCCAGATCGTCATAGCCGTCGATTCCCTACCGCACTGTTCCGGCCCGCGCCGATGGCGTGAAAGTATGAAATAGCCGGTCAAACACCGGCAGGTTAGGGTCGTGAGTTCGAATCTCATCGCCAGATCCAGATTTTATCAATGATCTCAATGTATTAAACGCAGCCCTCCGGGGCCATTTTTGCTCAGAGAGACCGCTTTGTGGCATATTCTGAGCAAATTCTATGCATCAGGAAGAAAGTCGCCGGATACGATGTCGTGGTTTAGCGCACATATATTCGCAACACCGTCGACCATTGTGACACAACGCCATCACCGCGAACGATGCGCATTTTAATGTTAGCTGCGATACAGGTACGGTGCCATGGCACCTCCTTAGTCCGGCTCGACTGTTGCCGAAGGTGGCGCCGAAGACACATTTGCCGGAAGGCGCTTCCTGACGTTTCGTAGCTTTGCGAAAGCACGGTCGCTGGCGATGAAGCGCGCCAGCATGGGCGCGATGAGCTTGCCGGGATCATTGACCGGCTGGCCGGTCTCATGTCCCAGCGCGGTCGCATAGGCGGCAAGATCGCGATGCACGGCGGCTGGCAGTTCGATGGTGAGCTTGACGGGCTTGTCGTCGGCGAGTGCGCCGAGTTTCAATTTGGTCATTGGTTTCTCCTCAGCCTTGATAGTGTTCGAGCACGAGATCGCGGGTGACGATCACGCGGAGCGGCAATCCTGGCCGGATGGTCAGCGTCGGCTGGATCGAAAGCTGGCGGCGGATAATCTGCTGGCCCGCGTCGTTGATGGTGTCCTGCGCGCCGTTGCGGATAGCGTTGACCAGGCGGTCATTATCATCGGTGGTCAGCTCCGCGCCGACGCCGAGCAGCGTCGAGAGCGCGGCCGCTTTGGCGAGGTCCCGCCAATGATAGTCGACGCCGTCTTCAAGCCCGGCATAGCCTTCCGAATCCGCGCCCGGCTGGCGTTCCAGAACGATGGATTTGCCGTCCGGCAATATCAGACGGTTCCAGACCAGCAATACCCGGCGCTGGCCAAAGCCAACGCCAGTGTCGTATTCACCGATCAGGCGCGTGCCCTGCGGAATGAGTAGCAACCGCCCCGTGGGACTATCATAGACATTTTCCGTCACCAGCGCGGTGATCTGACCGGGCAGGTCAGAGCGGATGCCGGTGATGAGCGCCGCCGGAATGACGGCGCCCGCCTGCACGACATAGGGCGACGGGGGCGCTTTGAGCCGATCAGACGCCACCGTGCGGCGATCTACCGGCGCGTTGATGAAGGCGAGTTGGCGATCCTGCGCGGTTGGCGTCGCCGGCTGTGGCGCAAGGCCAAGCGTGCCAAGGTTGGAGATGGCGTCGGGTATGGTGGCAGGAATTGTGGCAGCCGATGCGCTGATTTGTGTGTTGGCGCCGGCGAATAAGCGGCTGACGCGCGCAGCGTCGCGTTCCTGAAGCCGGTGCAGTTCCTCAGTGCTGACATTGTGGAAGGTTTGTGGTGCGCTTGGGGGAACCGGCTGGCCGCGTTCCTGACTGTTGAGGATAGGCCGCCCGAGATCGCCTGGAAGCGGCGGACCGAGCTGCGGCACGCCGGAATAATCCCGCGGCAGCCGCTGCAAACCGTCCGCCGGGGTGCGGTTTTCGGTGCTGAACAGCTCAGCGGGAGCGGCATTATCACTGCGTCCCTGCAAAGCATAGATCAACGCGCCGCCAACCCCGGCGCTGGCGATAACGCCGAGACCAGCCAGCACCTTGCGCGATAATCGGGTGACGCGCGGGGGTTCCGCCCGAAGCCGCATATTGCTACCTGCATCTTCAGGCCGGGCATCGTTCGTGCTGCTGGATGTGCCGCCTGTCAGCGGCGTTTCATCTGTAGTCTGATCGTTATTCACGACGCGGGCCTCCCATCGGTGCGTTTGACGCGAACCTGGCTCTGGTTGTGATCAGAGCCAAAGCGCAGTTCGGCGGCGGCAAACAGCCGGTCAACGATGATATAATTGCCGCGCACCCGGTAGTTGACCAGTTCGGATGTGCCGCCCTCTGGTCCGGTCACGAACAGCGGCGGCATCTCGCCCTGGCCGATGCCGCGCGGAAACGCGATGAAGACCTGGCGTCCATCGTCAAAGGCGCGCAGTGGACGCCAGGGCGGTGTGTCGCCCTCGATCGCATAACGAAAGTTCAACGCAGCGCCTCGGCTTCGTCCTGAAGTTTGGAAGCAACCAGCCGGTCAAGCAGAGCCGGGTCTTACAGCCAGCCGCCATCGTCACACTGGAACAGATCGCGCAGCACAACACCGTCCGCTTGCGCATAGGCGTCGACGCCAACGAATTGCGCGCGCCGGTCGCCGTGCCGGACCGCGCCCTCGGTGAGCTGGCGGCGGATCGTATAAGGCTCCTTGCTGTAGGAATGGGCAAGCGCCTCCCACACCTGTTCCTGGCGCGCATGGTCATTGGTGACGGTGAACGCCATGAGCTGTTCGAGCGTCATGCCGTCCCCGGCATAGACATCGAGAAGTTTTTCCGAGACGGCCGCGAGACGCAACCGCTGTTTGACCACGCTGGGGTTGACGAAAAAACGGGCTGCGATGTCCTCTTCGCTGAGGCCCTTGTCACACAGGGCCTGGAATGCGCGAAACTGGTCGAGCGGATGCAGCGCGGCGCGCTTGACATTTTCGGCCAGGCTGTCTTCCTCGGCGAGGCCGCCTTCGCGCACCACGCACGGCACCGGCTGCGTCTTTGCCATGCGCTTTTGCTTGACCAGAAGCTCCAGCGCCCGGAAACGGCGGCCACCGGCTGGAACCTCGAACATGCCGCTCTCGGCGCCCTCAGCGTCCAGCACCGGCCGGACATTCAGGCTCTGCAAGAGGGTGCGCCGGGCGATGTCCTCGGCCAGTTCCTCAATCGAGATGCCGGCTTGCACACGCCGGACATTGGACTGGCTCAGCACCAGCCTGTTAAAGGGGATATCGCGCGAGGAGCTCAAGCGTATCTTCTGAACAATATTAGCCATATCGGTTTCTCCATAACGGGCGACCGAGAGCCTCTCTCTCAACCTTCAAACCCGTCACGAAAAAACCCGCCTTCCTCTCACTTTGGGGCCGCAGGCCCAGGGCACCATAGGGCTTGGGACGTGCGTGATTGATCTGGCAGGGCCCGTGCCCAATATGCCAACGTCGGCAGGCCGTAAGCCGCTAGATGTGCTGTGTTGGAAGTCAGCGCCCGGAAGTAATTTAAGTTCCGTGGCCCGAGATTTTTCCCAACTTCTCGTGCAACGCACGGTGTGTCCCGCATTCTTCGGCGACCGAGCATTCGCCGCACGCGAAAATATCGGTCTTGCGCATATCCTTGATGGAAACATGCGCGCCAGTGACCGTTATCCCCTGATCACGCAAGGTTTGCAGGGTGCGTGAGAAAGTTTCTTTTTCCATGTGCAGGCGCGAAGCAATCAAGGTTTTGGAGTAGGGCAACTCGAACCCATACGGATCAAAATTGTACAACACACAAAGTTTTTGCAGATAGCAGGCCACCATTTGGGCGGCGGACATGGTCGTAAGATGTTCTACGTCTACCTGCGCGCTATGCAGCCGGTCAGCGATGCCGGCCAGTAATTTTTCCGCGATATGATCGAAATCTTTAAGGTGCTTCCGCATCCAGACAATGGGAATTTCAAGCAGTGAACAATCTTCGACGGCGCGCACATTCATGGCGTGTTCAGCCTGCCGGGCAACGACTTCATCGGCGTTAATGGAATCCCCTGCAATCAGGATATCATTGGTGACCTCGTGCCCGCCCGGCGTCTCCCGGAAAATTTGCATGGCGCCCCGGCAGATCACGTAAAAATGCGTGACTTTATCCCCGTGCATAAACAGGTATTGCCCGCGATCACAGCTAATTATCCGGCTGTTGCGGACAAGAATGGCGCCGTCATCTTGAGACAAATCGGAAAACAGAGGAAGCGCCCTGAGTGTATCCAGTGCGATGGTCATTTTATCTCCCAAGGTCAAAATACCCATATAGGGTTTACAGGATACCTGCATGGGATATGAAAGTCTATTTTTTGCCCGCCAACCGCGAGGGGCGCGATGTGCTTTTCAGCTGAAGTAAGTTTTACCGCTGCAGCCATTCTTCTGCCTGCGGGCGTGGCGGCGATCCAGCGCGCCTGTAAGACAGTCGGCGCTATGTTCCTATCGCCGCGCTCCCCCTGTTATTTGGAATACAGCAGGCATTGGAAGGCGCGGTGTGGACGTCAAACGGAAATTCCCAACTGGTGGCGCAATTTTCGCTCGCCTATATGTTTTTTCCTGGCTGGCGTGGCCCGTGTGGGCGCCGTTCTCGGTGTATTTTCTGGAGCTTTCCCAGCGCAAGCCGCTGTTTGATATCCTCGCCATTTTAGGCGGCATATTTGGCGGCGGTAAAAAATCACACAGCCCCGCAAGGCCAGTATAGACTGGTTGCTGTATCAGCGTAACTTTATGGGAGAATGACTATGATGAATCACATGATGGTGGGATATGGTTTCAGTCACTGGATGATGTTTGCAATAATGGCTGCCCTGATACTCTATCCGCTTGGCAGGATCCTTGGCCGCATTGGTCTGTCGCCGTTCTGGTCAGTTGTGGCGATGATCCCGCTCCTGAATCTGATCGGGCTTTGGGTTCTCGCTTTCACCCAGTGGCCGCGCGGCGGCGGCGCAGATGTAAAGTGAAATACCGGAGCAAATCGCCCACTTGATTTGGATCAACGGTCGGTATCGATTTAAGTGTAATTGACAGTCGTGCTTTATTTCAGCCAGGAGGGTTCCATGGTCCACACATTTTTCCGCCGCGCCCGCCAGATTTTTTTAATGATGTTCTTTGCCATGGGGCTGGCGGCCTGCGATATCAACGCCGTGCCGCGTTATGACGAGGACACCAAGGCGGCATGGAGCGAAGTGCTGAACCAGTATCAGCGGCGCGCCGATCTGGTGCCGAACCTGGTCGAAACGGTTGCGGGCTTCGCGCGGCAGGAAAAAGAAACCCTCACCGCGGTTGTGGAGGCGCGCAGCAAGGCGACGCAAATGCAGTTGCCGCCAGATATTCTGAATAATCCCGAGGCGTTCAAGCAGTTCCAGCAGAACCAGGCGGCCCTTGGCGGTGCCCTGGCGCGCCTGCTGGTGGTGGTGGAAAAATATCCCGACCTGAAATCAAACCAGAATTTTTTATCACTGCAATCCCAGCTCGAAGGCACGGAAAACCGCATAACCGTCGCGCGGCGCGATTACATTCTTAGCGTGCAGAAATATAACACCGAGCTGCGCACCATCCCCGGCCGGTGGGTCGCAGGCGTGCTGTATCCCGAGGCGGAGGTCAAGCAGACCTTCGACATCACCGAGCAGGCGAAAGAGGCCCCCAGGGTCAAGTTCTGATGGCGCGTTTTATCCGCGGCCGGGACACTTACATATGGGCCATTCGCAGCCTGGCGCTGTTGTTGTGCGCCATCCATAGTGTTGCGGGGCATCCCGGCTTTGCCGCGGAACCCAAATTTCCCCAGCTTACGGGCCGGGTGGTTGACGAGGCCGCGCTGCTTTCGCCACCGGTGCGTGAGCGCATCACGGGCTGGCTTGCGGAGTTTGAGCGCGCCTCGAAGCGGCAGCTTGTTGTGGTGACGGTTAAAGACTTGCAGGGCTACCCGATTGAGGATTTTGGCTACCGCCTGGGCCGCGCCTGGGGCATAGGCGAAAAGGACCGTAATACCGGCGCCATTCTGCTTGTCGCGCCGAAAGAGCGCGAAGTGCGCATTGAGATCGGCTATGGCCTTGAAGGGGAGCTGACTGATGCGATTAGCCGCGCCATTATCGAGAAGGATATTCTGCCCGCTTTCAAGGACGGCAATTATGAGCAAGGCATCATCAACGGAACCGCCGCGATCCTGAAAGTGCTGGGCTGGGAGGGTGATACGCCCGGCGTCACAGTCGATGCACCGGGTAGTGCACAAGAACTTCCTCCCATTCCGCTCTTGATCCTCATCATCCTGTTTGTCATTTTTCGTTTTGGCCGGTACGGTATTTTTACCGGGCGGCGCGGGCGTGGCGTATGGGGCGCGCGTTCACGCGGCGGCTTTTCCGGGGGCGGCGGCTCGTTTGGCGGCGGCGGCGCATCGGGGCGATGGTGAGCGGTATGCGTAAACTGTCAGCCGAAGAACGCAGCCGGATCGAGGCGGCGGTCGCTGCGGCGGAAACCCGCACCAGCGCGGAATTCGCCGTCGTGGTGGCGCGGGCCAGCGATGACTATGCGCCGTTTCCCTTGCTGTGGGCGGGGCTGCTGGCGTTATCGGTCGGCGGCGTCATTGCCATCGCGGCGCCGATGATGAGCGTGGGCCTGAGCTTTGTAGTACAGGCGGGCGTATTCATTTCAGCAAGCCTGCTGCTGCAACTACCGTCCTTGCGTCCACGACTGGCGCCGCCTGGCGTCCGGCGGGAATATGCGGCCAGGATGGCGCAGTTGCAATTCGCCAGCCTCGTCAATGAGCAAACCCGTGGCGATGTTGGCTTGCTGTTATTCGTATCTATGACTGAACGGCACGTCGAAATCCTGATTGACAACGCAATCGCCGCGCGCATTCCGCAAGCGGCGTTTCAGAACATCATCGATGCGTTCATCCGTGAAGTTCACCAGGGACGCATTGCCGAAGGATTCATTGTGGCAATCGAAGGCTGCACCCTGATTCTTGAACAGCATTTTCCAGCCCGACCGGATGAGCCGGATGAAATCGCCAACCGGGTGACGGAAATTTAGTCGCATGCATCAAAGAAAATTACTTTCCCCCGGGCTTGCCGCCCATTTTCATGCCCACTGCGCCAGGCATTAGCGGCATTAGCGCATCGGCTTTTTGCTTCTGCTCCGGGCTCAGCGCCGCATACAGCGCTGTGGCGGCGGGCCGGATTTTTTTCATCGTCTCCAGATGTTCGCTCAGCAGGGCTTCGCTATCGCTCAGCCGCTCAATCCAGGTGCGAGGTTGTGCGCCAGCATCAGGCATCATCTGCATCTTGTCCTGATGCTGCTTGATCAGTGGCTTCAGTTGCGCGGTGTATGCGTTCCAGACAGTGTTCTGCGCATCGGTAATGCCGATCTCAGTTTTCAGAAACGCAAAAACCCCTTCTGAATGCGTAATCATCATTCCCATCATGGGGTGGCGCATGTCGGCGCCCATCATGCCTTGCGGACCGGCCTGCATGGCCACAAGAGCGTTTGCTCAGCGGCGTTGACTGTCCAGAACCTTGATCAATTCATCAATCTTCTGCTCACGCTCCTTAAGCGATCCGTTGTGAAAGGCGTGGGTG
>CAMTWQ010000040.1:0-3845 GCA_947085465.1 uncultured Alphaproteobacteria bacterium | reverse complement strand
GCTGGCATCGTTATGTGGGAGATAGCGGCGCGGTCATTGGCATCGGCAGCTTTGGCGCCAGCGCGCCGTATAAGGAACTCTACAGGCATTTTGGTTTAACACCGGCAGCGGTGGCGCAAAAAGCCCGCGCCCTGCTCGGCTAAAAAGGGGAGAGAAAGCAGATGGTATTGCGCGTTGCGATTAACGGATTTGGACGCATAGGCCGTAACATTTTGCGCGGGATCGTTGAATCCGGGCGCAAGGATATTCAGGTTGTGGCGTTAAACGACCTGGGCCCGGTGGAAACCAACGCGCATTTGCTGCGTTTCGATTCCGTACACGGACGATTTCCTGGAGAGGTGAAAACCACAGAAGACACGATCGATTGCGGAACCGGACCGGTCAAGGTCACCGCCGAACGCGACCCAGCCAAGCTGCCATGGAAGGCGCTGAACATCGACATTGCACTGGAATGTACCGGGTTTTTCACCAGCCGCGAGGGCGCTGCCAAGCATCTTGAAGCCGGCGCCAAACGGGTGCTTATTTCCGCGCCTGCCACCAATGCCGATCTGACCGTGGTTTATGGCGTCAATCATGACAAGCTGACCGCGGCGCACACCGTGGTGTCAAACGCGTCCTGCACCACCAATTGCCTGGCGCCCGTCGCCATGGTGCTGCATGAGGCGGTTGGCATATTGCAGGGCTTCATGACCACCATTCACGCCTATACCGGCGATCAGCCGACGCTGGACACCTTACATTCGGATTTGTACCGCGGTCGCGCCGCTGCGCTTTCAATGATCCCGACCACGACAGGCGCCGCCAAGGCCGTGGGCCTGGTGTTGCCGGAACTGGCGGGCAAGCTGGACGGCACGTCCATTCGCGTGCCGGCGCCCAACGTCTCGGTGATCGATCTGGTGTTTAACGCCGGGCGCGAAACCACCGCCAAGGAAATCAATGACGCGATACTGAAGGCATCGGAAGGCAGGCTGAAAGGGATTTTAGCCGTCACCAGCGCCAAAAACGTGTCGATTGACTTCAACCATGATCCGGCCTCAAGCACATTCGCCTTTGATCAGACGCAGGTCACCGGCGGCAAACTGGTCCGGGTGCTGAGCTGGTACGACAATGAATGGGGCTTCTCCAACCGCATGGCCGATACCGCGATTGCGATGGGGAAATTTTTGTAGGCATGACCTACCGAACGCTTGACGATCTTGACGTTGCCGGCAAGCGGGTGATCGTCCGCGTCGACATCAATGTGCCTATAAAAGACGGCAAGGTCACCGACGCCACGCGCATTGACCGGGTGGTCCCTACGATCAGGGAGCTTGCGGACAAGGGCGCGCGGGTAATTCTGCTGGCGCATTTCGGACGGCCCAAGGGACAGATCGTCAGCGATATGTCGCTGGCGCCGGTGGCGGAACCCTTGTCGAAAGCGCTGGGCCGGCCGGTGCTGTTCGCATCAGACTGTATCGGACAGCTCGCGCAGGCCGCCGTGCAGTCGCTGCATAATGGTGAGATTGTGCTGCTGGAAAACACCCGCTTTCATGCCGGCGAAGAAAACAACGACAGGGATTTTGCCGGCAATCTTGCGGAATTGGGCGAGATTTATGTGAACGACGCTTTTTCGGCGGCGCACCGGGCGCATGCCTCGACCGAGGGTATTGCCCGCCTGCTGCCATCGGCGGCGGGGCGCGGCATGCAGGCGGAGCTTGACGCGCTTGGCAAGGCGCTGGGAAATCCTGCCCGACCGCTGGTGGCGGTGGTTGGCGGCGCGAAAATTTCATCGAAGCTCGATCTGCTCGGCAATCTGGTGCAAAAAGCCGACTGCCTGATCATCGGCGGCGGCATGGCGAATACGTTTCTGGCGGCAACCAGCAAACCGGTTGGCGCATCATTGTGCGAACATGATCTGGGCGCAACCGCGCGTGAGATCATGGAAAAAGCCAAAGCCGCCGGCTGCGAAATCCTGCTGCCAACCCATGTGGTGGTGGCGAAGGCGTTCAAGGCAAATACGCCGTCAAAATCCGTTGCGATCGATGACGTGCAAACGGATGACATGATTCTGGATGTGGGCAGCGATGCCGTGGGTGAAATCATCGCCCGGTTCCAGACGGCAAAAACCCTTGTCTGGAATGGGCCGCTGGGCGCGTTTGAAATAACACCGTTCGATGCGGGCACCAGGGCCGCCGCGCTTGCCGCCGCGAGGCTAACCAAGGCCGGACGCCTCTTGTCAGTTGCAGGCGGCGGCGATACAGTGGCGGCGCTCAATCAGGCGGGCGTTGCAGGTGATTTCAGCTACATTTCCACCGCTGGCGGCGCATTCCTGGAATGGCTTGAGGGCAAGCAATTGCCGGGCGTCACGGCGCTGGAAACTGACTGATCAACACCTGTAGGGGGACTGCGAAATGGATTTGGCCGCACTGAACAAAGTCGCCAGCAAGATGGTCGAAACCGGCAAAGGCATTCTGGCCGCTGACGAAAGCAGCGGCACCATAAAAAAAAGATTTGATCAGATCAATACGGAGTCGACAGAAAACAACCGCCGTGATTACCGCGAAATGCTGTTCCGCGCCGATGGCATGAAACATGTCAGCGGCGTCATTCTGTTTGATGAAACGATCTGGCAGAAGGCCGCCGACGGCACGCCGCTGGTGAAGATCATCGAAAGCGCGGGCGCTGTTCCCGGCATCAAGGTCGATGAAGGCACCGAAGAACTGGCTGGCGGAAAAGGTGATCTGGTCACCAAGGGGCTGGATGGGCTTTCCGCCCGCCTGCCAAAATATTATGAGGCGGGTGCGCGCTTCGCCAAGTGGCGCGCGGTGATCGACCCGACCGGCGGGCGGCCAGCCTATTCCGGCGTTCTGGCAAATGCGCACGCCCTGGCGCGTTACGCCAATCTGTGCCAGGCCAATAACATCGTGCCGATCGTCGAGCCGGAAGTTTTGATGGACGGAGATAATGACATCGACACCTGCTTCTTCATCACCAAATGGGTGCTGAAAGAAACTTTCCAGCAATTATTCTACATGAATGTGGCGCTGGAAGGCATCGTGCTGAAGCCGAACATGATTATTCCCGGCAAGAAAAGCGGCAAGAAGGCCAGTGTTGCTGAAGTCGCGGAACGCACCGTCAAATGCCTGAAGGATTGCGTGCCATCGTCCGTACCCGGAATAGCTTTCCTTTCCGGCGGGCAATCGGACGAAGAAGCGACCGCGCACCTCAGCGCCATGAACGCGCTTGGCAATATGCCATGGAAACTGACTTTCTCCTATGGCCGCGCCTTGCAGCATCCCGCGATCATGGCCTGGGCCGGCAAGGCTGAAAACGTCAAGCGCGCGCAAGCGGTGTTCACGCACCGCGCCAAAATGAATGGCCTGGCCACCAGGGGCGCATGGAAGGCGGAGATGGAGCGCGAACTGGCGGCGTAATTTCCACTTCTGTTTCGTACTCTGTGTCACCCCGGATTTATTCCGGGGTCCAGGGTAAAATACTCAGGCCTTTCTTTGTGGCTCCTGGACCCCGGAATAAATCCGGGGTGACAGATCGAGTTCCGGGTTCACCCTCCCATGTCAAAAGACGCCGACCCCATCATCTGCCGCCTGTACCTGATCACGCCGCCGCAAATCGAGCTGGCGCAGTTTTCCGATGATCTGGCGCGCGCGCTGGATGGCGGCGATGTGGCGTGTGTGCAGTTGCGGCTGAAAGACGTTTCCGATAGCGAGGTGAAACGCGCGGCGGAAAAGCTGATGCCGCTGGCGCACCGCCATGAGGCGGCGTTTCTGATCAATGACCGGCCTGATATCGCCAAATCAGTCAATGCGGATGGCGTGCATATCGGCCAGCGCGATGCGCCCTATGCG
>CAMTWQ010000039.1:0-5111 GCA_947085465.1 uncultured Alphaproteobacteria bacterium | reverse complement strand
GCATTAAGTTCGAGCCATGAGGCTCGAACTTAATATAGAAAATTGCTCTAGATTTTAATGTGTTAGAGCAGCTTTCCGCGATTAAGTGGGGTCACGAAGTGACTCCATTTAATCGTGGGCTGCTCTAAGAGTCATTTCTGATCCAGGCATCGTCTAAGGAGTTGGGCATTGCGATCCCTCGGCGCCGAATCACAGGACGCCCCACAAGACCCCCAATGGCCTGAAAACCATTGGAAGACGCTAGCGACAGTCACCCCGTACTTGTGGCCAGAGGGGCGGTGGGATCTGCGGGCGCGGGTTATTGGCGCGGTCATTCTGCTGCTGCTTTCAAAGCTGGCCACCATCTATGTGCCGTTTCTCTATAAGGCGGCGGTAGACGCCCTTACCTCCATCACTCCGGCCCAGAGTGCGGAAGACATCGCCACGCGGCTTGCCGCCAATCTTGATCTTATCGCTGTGCCTATCACGCTCATCCTGGCCTATGGCGTGGCGCGCGCGCTATTGCAGATATTTGCGCAGGGGCGAGATGCGATTTTTGCCGATGTCGGCCAGCACGCGGCGCGGCAACTGGCGTTGCAAACCTTTCAGCATGTGCATGCGCTATCCTTGCGGTTTCATCTAGACCGGCGCACTGGCGGACTTAGCCGGGTTATTGACCGTGGCACCAAGGGGATCGACTATCTGCTGCGGTTTTCCCTATTCAATATTGCGCCAACCATTCTGGAAATCATGCTGGTTGCGGGTGTGTTGTTTTTTGTTTTCGATGTTTGGTACATGCTGGCGGCATTGGGGATGGTCGCCGTCTATGTCTGGTTTACTTTCAGGGTGACCGAATGGCGCACATATCACCGGCGGGTGATGAACGATAGTGATACAGAGGCGAACACTAAGGCCATAGACAGCCTGCTGAATTTCGAAACAGTCAAATATTTTGGCAACGAGGAATATGAAAGCCGCCGTTATGACCGCTCATTGGCGGGGTATGAGCGGGCGGCGGTGACCACCAACAAAAGCCTGTCTTTTTTGAATACCGGGCAGGGCGTGATCATTTCCATTGGCCTTGTGATCTTGATGTGCATGGCGGCGGCGGACGTGATGCGCGGCACGCGAACATTGGGCGATTTTGTGCTGGTCAATGCGATGCTGGTGCAATTGTTTGTGCCATTGAACTTGCTCGGTTCGGTATACCGGGAAATCAAACAATCTCTGGTTGATATGGAAACCATGTTCAATCTGCTCTCTGAGAGGGCGGATATTGTGGATGATCCGGGCGCTGTGGAATTGCGTGTGCGAGGCGGCGAAATCCGCTTTGAAAATGTGAGCTTTGCCTATGATGTGGAGCGGGGGATATTGCATGATGTTTCCTTCACCGTTCCGCCAGGGCGCCGGGTGGCCATCGTCGGGCCAAGCGGGGCGGGGAAATCAACCATCTCGCGCCTGCTGTTCCGTTTTTATGAAGTAACGTCTGGGCGGGTGCTGATCGATGGGCAGGATATCTCGAAAGTCACCCAGCGTTCGTTGCGCGCCGCCATCGGGATCGTACCCCAGGACACGGTGCTGTTTAATGACACCATCCGCTACAACATCCGCTATGGTAAAACTGACGGAACCGATGCCGAGGTCGAGGCCGCAGCGCGCCTGGCGCAGATATCAGCTTTTATCGAAAGCTTGCCGAAGGGCTATGACAGCAGGGTGGGGGAGCGGGGGTTGAAACTTTCCGGCGGTGAAAAGCAGCGGGTGGCGATTGCCCGCACCATTCTGAAGGACCCGCCCATCCTGTTGCTTGATGAAGCGACGTCCGCCCTTGACACCCATACAGAGCGTGAAATCCAGGCGGCGCTGGAACAAATTTCAGCCAATCGCACCACACTGGTGATCGCCCACCGGCTATCGACGGTGATTAGCGCAGATGAAATTCTGGTGCTGGACGCGGGCCGTATCGTTGAACGCGGCAATCACGAGTCATTGCTGTTACTGAACGGGCATTATGCCGCCCTATGGCAGCGCCAGCGTGCGGCGGACGAGGCGCGCGAACAGCTTGACCGGGTGCTGGAAACCGAAGCGGCTAACGGCGTTCAGTCGGGGCTTAACCTGGTGCGCGCTTAGGGATAATCTAACTATTTCACCATCGGCCAGAGAGCAAGTTCATACATGGAAGCCATAGTGTCAATTATCCCGCCGGTCCACCGTGAAGGTCACAAGTTTATTGCGATTTTTGCAATTGCGGCTTTGTTTTTGTTTTTAATCGCTGAACCTTTGGGCTGGTTTGGCGTGGTGATGACCTGCTGGTGCGTCTATTTTTTCCGGGATCCGGATCGTGTGACGCCGCAGCGTAAGGGGCTGATCATCAGTCCCGCTGATGGGGTGGTCAGCGCCATTACCAGCGCGCCACCACCCCGCGAACTGGAGATGACTGAGCCCCTGATGACGCGGGTTAGTATTTTCATGAATGTGTTCGACTGTCATGTGAACCGCGCGCCGGTTGATGGCGTCATTGAAAAGATTGCGTACACGCCAGGCCTGTTTCTGAACGCATCCCTGGACAAGTCAAGCGAGGATAATGAGCGCAACGCTATGAGCATGACCCTGGAGAATGGCAAGCATATTGCCGTGGTGCAAATCGCCGGCCTCATAGCACGGCGCATTGTGAGTTCAGTGCAGGAACAGCAGCATTTACATGCGGGGGAGCGTTTTGGCATGATCAGGTTTGGCAGCCGCGTTGATGTCTATCTGCCGGCAGGCGTTGCGCCGCTGGTGGGCATCGGGCAGACCATGATCGCCGGTGAAACAGTCATTGCGGATATGTTGAGTGACGAAACGCCGCGCTTGTCCCGCAAAAATTAGCGGGCGGAAGCTTTGATGGGAACGCCATATGCTGTTAAATGAACAACGCCGCAAGCGCGCCCTGCCGCTGCGCAGCCTCGTGCCAAACATCATCACGGTGCTTGGCCTATGTGCGGGTTTGACCGGGATTCAGTTCGCCATTCACCAGCGCTTTGAAATGGCGGTGCTGGCGATTGCCGTGGCGTCGATTATTGATACGCTCGATGGGCGCGTGGCGCGGCTGCTCAAGGGCACGTCAAAATTCGGCGCCGAACTTGATTCATTATCGGATTTCGTAAATTTCGGCGTGACCCCCGCAATCATTCTCTATCTCTGGGCGCTTAAGGATATGGGTGGTCTTGGCTGGATTATTGTGCTGGGCTTTGCGGTATGTGGCGCGTTGCGTCTGGCGCGGTTTAACACGGCGCTTGAAGCCGAGGACAAGCCGGTATGGAGCGTGCAGTTCTTCACTGGCGTTCCAGCGCCCGCCGGGGCTTGTCTGTCGCTGTTGCCGATACCACTGTATTTCATCGGATGGGAATGGCTGCGCGGGGCGCCGTTTATTGTCGGCCTGTATACCGGTTTCATTGCGTTTCTGATGGTCAGCCGTATTCCAACCTTCTCGCTCAAGCGCGCGCATATCGGGCGTGAAATGGTGCTGCCGATTTTGCTTATTGTTGGAGTTACGGCGGCTGCCGCGGTTGGCTATCCCTGGGCCATGTATGTGCTGACCGGGCTTGGCTATCTGGCGCTGATCCCGTTCAGCATGGCAAGCCATCGCCGCCACATGGAAGAAAGCGCAGCATCGTCCGCCGCGGCGCCTGCGGCGGACGAACCGCATCTGACTAAAGTTTGATTGGCCCGGATGATAGCCTGCAACAAATCATTGCCAAGAACATTTCATGAACATATAGTCTTTGCCTGTGCTTGCTGATAGATATAGGAACTGCAGGCGGAAGATTCGGGTTGGCAATGAGCAATACGCTATATTATGGGGATAACCTTACCATCCTTCGCGAGCAAGTGAAGGACGAGATGGTTGATCTTGTCTATCTCGACCCGCCATTCAACTCGAACGCCTCCTACAATGTGCTGTTCAAGGCGCCGGACGGGCATGACAGCCACGCCCAGATGGAGGCCTTCGGCGACACTTGGCACTGGACCGATGCAGCCGAACTGGCCTTCGACGAGGTAATAAAATTCGGCAACAGCGACGTGGCCGAAATGCTGCGCGCCATGCGCTCGTTCCTCAAAGAAAACGACATGATGGCCTATCTGACCATGATGGCGGTGCGCCTGCTCGAACTGCACCGGGTGCTCAAGCCCACCGGCTCGCTCTATCTGCACTGCGACCCGACCGCGAGCCATTATCTGAAAATTTTGCTGGATGCGGTTTTTGGAAAAAAGAATTTCTGCAATGAAATCAGTTGGCGAAGATCGTCGGCCCATAGCGACGCCAGACAGGGGCGCAAAAAATATGGCAACATACGGGACGTAATATTCTTCTACACAAAATCTCAACAATGGAAATGGAATACCCAATTCACGCCCTATGACCAATCATATGTAAATGAACATTACCGTAACATTGAACAGAAATCGGGGCGCAGATACCGTGTCGGTGACCTGACTGCGGCAAAGCCAGGAGGTGATGTTTCATATGAGTGGCGGGTAAAGCGTGCTGCGGGCGGAGATTGGGTGACTGATCTGGATGATGAGTGGAAGCAACCTAAAAGCGGTTATGAATATCGTGGCGTTCCTCCATACAAAGGCAGATTTTGGGCTTACTCGAAAGCAAACATGCGTGAATTCGCCGAGACGAACCAGCTCGTTTTTTCCTCAAGCGGCATGCCGCAATTCAAAAGATATTTAGACACGATGCCCGGTGTCGCGCTGCAAAATGACTGGAATGACATTACGGGCGCATTCGGCGCGGAGAGCCTTGGCTACGCCACCCAAAAACCCCTGGCCCTGATGGAGCGCATCATTAATGCGTCCACCAGCGAAGGCGATGTCGTGCTTGATCCGTTTTGCGGCTGCGGCACCACGGTGCATGCGGCGCAAAAGCTGAACCGTCAGTGGATCGGCATCGACATCACCCATCTTGCCATTTCGCTGATCCAAAAGCGGTTGCGCGACGCCTTTGGCATCCAGATTCCCATTGAGATCATCGGCGCGCCGAAAGACCTGGGCGGGGCGCGGGCGCTGGCCGCGCAGGACAAATATCAGTTTCAGTGGTGGGCGGTGTCACTGGTGGATGCGGTGCCCTATGGCGGCAAGAAAAAGGG
>CAMTWQ010000038.1:0-16666 GCA_947085465.1 uncultured Alphaproteobacteria bacterium | reverse complement strand
CCCGCCAGACCGGTCCCCAACAGGCTCAAGGTCATCGGCGCGGGAACGGCAGCAAAGTCGAGCACAAGGTTGTCCATGACGACGTTATTAAAGGCGGCGAAACCCAGGTGATTGCCATTGATGACGACCCTGTCGATGAGGCTGGACCCTGCAAGCGTATAATTTGCCGAAATTAAATAGGGTCAGACTCGATTTAGGATAATCTCTGGATTCATATGTAATTTGAGAATTAAATCGAGTCTGACCCTATTTAATTTTCGCCCTAAATATAGAAGATAATGCCGCCATTATGGAAAATCCGAATCTCGACACAACCTCCAACCTGCCTGAACTCAGTGTCAGTGAGCTTTCAACAGCGCTGAAACGCCTGGTGGAGGGGGAGTTTGGCTTTGTGCGGGTGCGCGGCGAGATTTCAGGCTTTATGCGGGCGGCCAGCGGGCATTGTTATTTGAACCTGAAAGACGACCGGGCGGTGATTGACGCGGTGATGTGGAAAGGCATTGCGGGCGGCCTGCGCTTCAAACCGGAAGACGGCATGGAAGTGGTGTGCAGCGGCAAGCTGAGCACCTATCCGGCGCGCTCGAAATATCAGTTGGTGATCGAGGCCATGGCGCCAGCGGGCATTGGCGCGCTGCTGGCGCAATTGGAGGAGCGGCGCAAAAAACTGGCCGCCGAAGGCTTGTTCGATGCGGGGCGAAAACAGCTCATCCCGTATCTGCCGCAAGTGATCGGCATTGTCACCTCGCCCACCGGCGCGGTGATCCGCGATATTCTGCACCGGCTGGCCGACCGGTTTCCGCGTCATGTGCTGTTGTGGCCGGTGCCGGTGCAGGGCGAACAGGCGGCGTCCCAGGTGGCGGCGGCGATTGAGGGTTTTAACCGGCTGGAGCCGGGTGGGGCCGTGCCGCGCCCGGATCTGCTGATTGTGGCGCGTGGCGGCGGCAGCATCGAGGATTTATGGGCGTTTAACGAAGAAATCGTGGTGCGCGCGGCGGCCGCAAGCGACATTCCGCTGATCAGCGCCATTGGTCACGAGACCGACACGACCCTGATTGACTATGCCGCCGATTTGCGCGCCCCCACGCCAACGGCGGCGGCCGAAATGGCGGTGCCGGTGCGCAGCGAGCTGCTTGGTCAATTGCTCGATATCGAACGCCGCCGCGTTGGCGCGCAGGCGCGGCTGCTGGAGGAGCGCCGCACCCGTCTTGCTGGCGCTGCGCGCGGCCTGCCCCGACTTGCCGATCTACTTGATTTGCCACAACAGCGCTTTGACACAGTAGCCGAACGTTTGCCGCGCGCCCTGCTGGCCAATGTGCGGGCGCATGAAACGCAATTAAGCCGTATGTTGGGACGCCTGCGCGCCGGCATGATTACGGATCGCATAACGCTTGGGCGGCGCGATCTGGTTCAGTTCGTACAGCGCTTGATGCAGGCTGAAAAAAGATGCTTGCGTGATACCGGCCAGCGGCTGGATAACGTGTCAAAGCTGCTGCGCTCGCTTAGTTATCAGGGTGTGCTGGCGCGCGGCTTTGCCGTAGTGCGCGATAGTGCGGGCAAACCGCTGCATATGGCGGCGGCAACGGCCCCCGGCATGGAAGTGGAAATCGAGTTTCAGGATGGGCGGCGCGAGGCAGTGATCGATGGCCAGCCATCGAAGCCAGCGCCGGTCAATGAGCGGCAAGGCCGATTGTTCTGATGGGACATGACTATGGATAAACCAACGGGCGCTGGCAAATACAGCGGAGAGGCAAAACTGCATTACGGCCTCTCGGACTTTCAGATTTTACAGCCAGGCGCCTTTGTCACCTGCGCAGCGACCGGCAAGCCGATCCCGCTGGAAGACTTGCGCTACTGGAACGCTGACCGGCAGGAAGCCTATGTCGACGCCGCCGCGTCGCAGCAGCGCGAAACACAGCTTGCCGTAAAACCCGGCTAATCCCCCCATCGCCGGTGCAGCCACAGCCACTGGCTGGGATAGGCGCGGATAAAGCGTTCCAGCCGCGCATTGATCTCTGTAACCGCCGCCAGCACATCCGCCTCACCGTCAGCGGTATGCGGCACAAACAATGGCGCTTCAACGTTTACCAAAAAATGCGCCCCTATGGTGCGGCGTATCGTTACCAGAATGACCGGGCAGCCTAGCCGCCGCCCCAGGTGGGCAGCGCCCGGCGGGCTCATTGCCGGGCGGCCGAAAAACGGCGCGCTTATTCCATCATTCATTTTTTGATCGACAAGCATGGTGATATAATTTTTCTCACGCAACCATTTCAGCATCATTCGCGCCCCTCGAGCGCCCTTCGCCGCCTGATGTGGTGTGATATACTCATGCCGCAAGCCTGTGATGATTTCATCGGCCAGGGGATTGCTGGCGGCGCGATACACCTCCATGACCCGCAGCCCCTTTTCAACCAGCGCCAGCGGCGGCAGCTCCCAATTAGCAAAATGACCGCCGACAAAAATGGCCCCCTTGCCGTCTGTAACCACCTGATCGATAACTTCACCGCCGGTAATATGAATCCGGGCGCCCTCGGCATGAACTTGAAACGCATCCAGATGCGCGTACTCCGCCATTGTGCGGCCCAGATTCTCCCACATACCGCTGATGATCTTGCCTCTATCCGCTGCGGGCGTTTCTGGCAAGCAGGCGTGCAAATTGCGTTTGGCGATCCGCGTCACGCCCAGGAGCGGCCCAACCAACCGCCCCACCATGCCGCCAAGTGCTGAGGCGCGGTCAACGCTCAGCAGACGAAATAACCGCAACATTAAATGCATGGCGCCCGCCTCGATCTGGCGGCGCACCTGGCGTGAAAATGATGGCGCGGCCGTCATGCTTTACGCGCCTGCAAACGCGATAGCGCCGGAGCCAGCGCCGCAAGCAACGCCTGCTCATCGTCAAAACGCATTTCGATGGGGAGCGTGCGTACAGCCATGCGGGCGGGCGGCGACAATCGCATCAGGTCTTTTTGTGTGGTAATGAGTTCTGCGCCTGAACCGGCTGCTTCTTCAAGCAGCCTTGAAATATCATTATCTGTATACGGATAATGATCTGGAAATATTTTTGTCCCGGCGATGCCGGCGCCAGCATGGCGCAGCATGGAAAAAAATTGCTCCGGCGCACCGATGCCGCAAAACGCAAATAACTTCCGCCCCGCCAGCGCTGCGCCGTCCAGTGCGGCTTTTTTCGCCCGCAACAGCGTAACGCCATGCAAGAGAGCCGCATTCTCAACAATCGGGCAAGCGCCACCGCCAACTATCACTGTGGCGCTGGCCCGCGCCAGGGCTTGGCGCAGCGGCTCCCGCAGTGGCCCTGCCGGCAGCACCCATCCGTTGCCAACGCCGCGCGCCACATCAAAGAGTAGCAGCGACACATCCTTTGCCAGTTGCTGGTTTTGATAGCCATCATCGAGCAGCAACAGTTCAGCGCCAGCCTCCACCGCCGCCATCGCGCCCCGTTTGCGGTTGCGCGCCACCCATGTGGGGGCTATGGCCGCCAGCAACAACGGCTCATCTCCAACTTTATCCGCTGTATGAATTGCTGGATCAACGCGCAACGGCCCGGTAAGGCTACCGCCATGACCGCGCGTCAGGCAATGCACATTGACGCCCTGCACTATCAGCCGCCCCGCTAGCGCAAGAACGGCGGGTGTTTTCCCCGCTCCGCCAACGGTGAGATTGCCAACGCAGATTACAGGAATAGGCGCCTGGTACGGATGCGTGAATTTGCCGCGCAACCAGCCGCCAGCGCGGAACAGCAACGACAATGGGGCAAGCAGCCAGGGCAACGGCCCTTTGCGCTGCCCCGGCGCAGGATACCAGAATGCGGGCGCCTTCATCATGCGGGTTCCGGCAGCAGCGGCTCAATATGCCCCACGATATGCTCCAGAATCTTGTCGCGCCCGGTGGCCGCATAGGCTTTTGCGGCCAGACCGCGCACGTTGGCGGTTTTCAAATCCCGCAGCAATGCCGCCACGGCGTTGCGCAGGGATTGCACGTCATCAATTTGCTGCGCCGCTCCTGTGGCGTTTAATTCTGAATAGATACTGGCAAAATTGCCGATATGCGGACCATGCAATATGGCGCAGCCCAGGCGCGCAGGCTCCAGCGGATTTTGCCCGCCATGGGCGGCAAGGCTACCACCGGTAAACGCAATCTGGGATAAACGGTAGATCAGCCCCATCTCGCCCATTGTGTCGGCCAGATAAATCTCCGTATCACGATCAGGTGCTTCACCCAGGCTACGGCGGGCCGTGCGCAGGCCTCCCATGCTCAGCATTTGCGCGATCAAATCGCCGCGTCCCGCATGCCGCGGCGCGATCACGGTGAGCAGGCCGGGAAATTGCAGGCGCAACATTTCATGCACATGTTTTGCGATCGCCTCTTCGCCGGGATGCGTGCTGGCGGCAAGCCATATGGGACGATCCGCGATGAGCGCCTGAAGGCGCCGTAATTGTGTTGTGTCCGACGCCAACGGTTCAGCGGCGTGTTTCAAATCACCGGCGCAAACCACATCCAGAGCGCCCAGTTGCCGGAAAAAATTAGCGCTCTGTTCATCACGGGCGAGAATAATTTGGAAACATCCGAGCATGCGCCTGATGCTGCGCATCGCCCAACGCCAACGATGATATGACCGGACAGAGAGCCGGGCGTTCACCAGCGCCATGGGAATGCCGCGCCGCGCGGTTTCCAAAATCAGATTTGGCCACAATTCGGATTCGATCCAGACCGCCATGTCCGGCCGCCACAGATCAAGAAACCGCCGCACCCATTGCGGCCTGTCGGCGGGAACATAGTGATGCCGGGCGCGCTCGGGCAACAGCGAAGCCAGTATATTCGCCGAGGTCACGGTGCCGGTGGTGATCAGCGCCTGTAAATCCGGATGTCGCGCCAACAGTTCTCTTAGCAGCGGCAATGCGGAAAGCGATTCACCGACACTTGCCGCATGAATCCACAATAGCCGCCCAGGGGGACGCGCAGTATCAGCAAACCCCATGCGCTCCGCCATCCGCGCCGGATCTTCTTTTCTGGCGCGTTGGCGAAGCCATAACACCAGACTAATCAATGGCCCGCCCAAGAGTGTAAGCGCACGGTATATCGCCAGCATCAGCTCAGTTCCGGCGCCGGTTCAACCGGCGCGTGACCGCACATCACATCGGCCTCAGCCGTGATGCGGTTCAGTGAATCCTCAATGGTACGGCGGACGTGTTCAATCATCTGCGCATCTGCATCACGCGGAACGTTAATGGGTTCACCCCAGATAAACACGCCGCGTGAAAATGGCAATGCAATCAAAAATCTGTCCCAGCTTCTGGCGTGAATGCGAAACACCGTGGCGTAAGACACGGGAATTACCGGCGCGCCGGAAAGCCGCGCTAACGCGATAATCCCATCGCCCGCCCGCATACGCGGGCCGCGCGGCCCATCAGGGGTGATTCCGGCATACTCACCACGGCCCAGTAACCTGAGCATGGCGCGAAACGCTCCTCCGCCGCCCTTGTCATGTTTCCCCGATTTTGCGCTTGATCCGCGCAGTACGCCAAGCCCGAAATAACTAATGATCTGTGCGATAAAGTCGCCATCACGATGTTTCGAAATGAGCATGTTCATCGGCTTGCCGCCCGGCCAGCAATAGGGCATCATCAGAAGCCGGCCATGCCAGAACGCCAGTATAAAAGGCTGGCCGGCGTCCCAATAACCCGCCGGTATCGACGCCCCTATGCTGCGCCATCTACCGCTCGCCCAAACCAGCTTTATATATTGCGCGCCAATCCAGCCAAGCCCGTTCCGCACCCACTCACTATGCAGCAATTGTGTAACGGCGCGCATGAAATCAGGCGCCGCTCTGTATTGCCTGAGGCGGCGTAGAAACGATACCGGCCAGCTGATCAAGGGGGGCCGCATCGTTGAGCTGGCTGCGGCATAGCTGCGCATAGACGCCATCTTTCGCCAGTAACTGCCTGTGCGTGCCGGATTCGACTATTTTCCCCTCCGTCAGAACATGAATGCAATCCGCATCCATTATCGTAGACAACCGATGCGCAATCACCAGTGAAGAACGGCCGCGCATAAGGCGATTAAGCGCGCCCTGCACCTGGCGTTCGGATTCTGTATCTAGCGAAGAAGTCGCCTCATCAAGCAGCAGAATAGGCGCGTTCTTTAGCATGGCGCGGGCAATGGCCAGCCGTTGCCGCTGGCCGCCAGACAAGCGCATGCCAGATTCACCAACCACCGTCAGATAGCCTCGCGCCGTCGCCATAATAAATTCGTGTGCGTCAGCGGCGCGCGCCGCCCCCTCGATCTCAGCATCGCTTGCATCGGGACGCCCATAGGCGATATTGGCGCGTATGGTGTCATCGAAAAGGAATGGCTCCTGCGTCACCAGCGATATCGCCTTGCGCAATGATGCAAGGGTCACGCTACGCACATCAACCCCATCAATCGTCAACCTGCCTGAACCCATATCAAAAAAACGCGGAATTAAATTCAGTATCGTGCTCTTGCCCGAACCGCTGGCGCCAACCAGCGCCACCGTTTGGCCAGGTGCAATTTCCAAATCAACGCCTCGTAGCGCGATAGCGTCCTCACTATTTTCGTTATAGGTGAAATACACGTTCTCAAACCGGATACGCCCTTCAGTCAATTTCAGATCAATGGCGCCGGGCGCATCCTTTATGGCGGGATCAGTATCCATCACCTTGAAGACGCGCGCTGCTGCGGCCAACCCTTCTTGCAGGGCTGTACTCAGCGTCGCCAAACTTTTCAGCGGCTGATAGGCCAGCATCATGGCGCCCAGAAATGCGGTAATATGATTGATCTCCATATGTCCCGTAAGCGCGCGGTAACCGGAATAATAAATGGCGGCGGCGATCGCCAGGCCTGTCAGCGCCTCGGTGATTGGCGCCGCTGCGGAACGCGCGCGCACGCCGCGCATGATAAACTCAAGCGTGCGGTTTATCGTTCCGGAAACACGTGCGATTTCCCGGGCTTCTTGCCCGTAAGCTTTAACTACTCGCGCGCCGGCCAGAGTTTCGGCAAGCTGCGTGGTGAGATTTCCCGCCTCGGCCATTCCATAATTTACTGCTTTACGCATCAGGCGCGATAGCTGGCGGATAAATAAAGCAATGGCCGGAACAATAAATATGGCGATTCCCGTCATCACTGGATCCTGATACAGCATCACGCAAAGAAGCAGCACAAGGGTCAGACTATCCTTGCCAATTCCTGTGATGGAGCGGCTTACGGCTTCGCGCATCAATACTGCATCATTCAGGAAATGCGCGATAAGCTTGCCACTGTGATTTTGCCGCAGCCAGCTCGTATCCGCATGCATCAAATGCGCAAACATGCTGATCTGGGTGTCGGCCACAATCCGTTGCCCGACAAAGTTCATTAGCACATTTTCGCCATAGGTGGCGGCGGCTTTTACCGTCATTATCACAAACACCGCCAGCGGGATCAGCATCAGCATTTGCGGGTTTTTATCAATGAATAAATATTTAATCGCCGGGTCAAGCATTTGCGCGCTGAGCGCGGTCATCCCAGCGACAACCGACATCAGCAGGACAGCGGCGATCAACCGTCTGAGATGGGGCCGCAGGTGCTGCGTGAGTAGCCGCCGTATCAAAGCGCCGCTTGTATACGCCGCACTGGCGCCCGTGGGCACAGACTGGATGTTTGCGGAAGTGCTACTCACAGCGCATCACAATTCATTAGCCATATCAAAATATAGCACCTCATAACGGTACGCTGATACAGGCGCGAAGGCCGCCAAGCGGGCTGCGTGACAGCTTAATATCGCCGCCATGACTGCGCGCCGCATCGCGGGCAATGGCCAGCCCAAGGCCAACACCGGCGTGATCGGGGTTGCGGCTGTCGTCCAATCTCTGGAACGGCAAAAAGGCCTCCTCATATTTTTCCGCCGGAAGACCCGGGCCATCATCATCAATGGTTATTTCTATATGATCGCCGCACAACGATGCAGTAACTTCCACCCGTTGGCCATGCGATTGCGCATTGTCCACCAGATTTACCACACATCGCTTAAAAGCGCCGCGCCGCAAGGGTAATGTAAGATCTCCGCTGGCGTGCGCGAATAGGGGCTTTCCACGCCGGGCATAGCCGGCAGATATCTCTTCGAGCAACAATTCAATATTTACAGGACTTTCAGCCTCGCCCGCAACGCCGCGCGCGAATGCGAGATATTCGTCCAGCATATGCTGCATTTCACGAATATCGGCGCGCAGCCCTTCGATCTCATCCGATGGCGGCAGCATGGCGAGCTGCAACTTTATCCTTGTCAACGGAGTGCGCAGATCATGGCTAACGCCCGCCAGCATAATTGTGCGCTGTTCGATATGCCGGGCAACCCTGTCGCGCATTTCCTGAAACGCCACCGCCGCCTGCCTGACCTCGAGCGCTCCCGTGGGTTTGAATTCGGGCACATCCCGGCCCTTGCCAAATTCTTCCGCAGCCTGCGCCAGCAATGTTATCGGGCGCACCTGATTTCGCAAAAACAGGATGGCGACCGACACTAACACCAGCGACGCCCCAAACATCCACAGAATAAAAATATGCGCCGTCTGCGGAGTTAGCCTGTTACGCGGCGCCAGAATACGCAACACGCCATGATCAAGTTGAACGCGCACATCCACATAATCGCCAAAATTGCTGGTATCCAGCCAAATGGGCAGATGAGTCTGTTTGGCGAGTTCTTCCTCCAGCGCACGGTCAGGAATAAAAAAACTGCTCCGCCATGGCCCTGCGGGCAGTTTTTCATCAACCTGAAACGTGACCTCAAGCTGCAAGGTGCGGTTCACCTGCTCTTGCAGCAATGGCGAGCGAGCGCCCAGCAATATATCTTGTGGAAGCGCTCTATATGCCTCGATAAGCAACGCAACCTCACCGGCTACCGCGCGCGACAGACGCCTTGTAACCGTATCCCAATGCCGTTCAAAAAAAATGTAGGTGACGATGGTCTGCATTAGCACGACTGGGGCGATGACGATCAGCAATGAACGGGCAAATAGCCCCTTTGGCGCCAGATTTTTTGGCAGCGCCAACAACCGCCGCATTAATCCGGCCACAATACATATCCTTGCCCGCGTACGGTTTGCAGATAGCGCGGCGCGCGCGCATCAGCTTCAATTTTACGCCGCAGCCGGGTTATTTGCACATCAACGGTGCGCTCTTGCCCTGCATTGGTGCGCTCGCACAACTCTGCACGGCTGATCGCCACGCCCGGCCTGGCCGCAAGCAGCCGCAGTAACGCCAGTTCCCCAGTGGTCAGACGCAAGATTTCATCCATGCTGCTAAGCTCGCCCCGCTCAAGATCGGCCTCCCAGGGGCCAAGCCGGATGGCAAGCTGTCCAGGCTCCGGCGGCGCCAGCGTCCGGCGCAGGAGCGCCTGAATACGCAGCAGCAATTCTTTTGGCTCGAACGGCTTGCCCAGATAATCATCAGCGCCCGCCTCAAGCCCCGCAATGCGGGCGTCGGTTTCAGAAAGCGCCGACAGCAGCAAGATCGGCATTGCCGGACGATGGTCCGAATGCGCTCGAAGCGATGCCGCCAGTTCAAGCCCTGTTTCCCCAGGCATCATCACATCCAGCACAGTAAGATCAAACGCCAAGCCTTCCATGTGTGCGCGGGCTTCTGCCGCATTCGCCGCCAGCGTTACGCGAAACCCCTGCTCAGTCAGGTATTTTTTTAAAAGCTTGCGGAGCCTTGTGTCATCATCCGCAACCATAATGTGCGGCGCGCTAGCATCCGGCTCTAAAACCGTATTGGTCATTGCGTGTCACCTGCGCGTGATATGTTCAAGAATAGTCTGCCGCCCTGTCTCATTGAGCATGTTTTCAAGCACTTTCAGATATCCCTCCACCGCTTCGGGTCCAGCAGAGGCAAACGCGCGCTGCACCCGCAGATGTTGTGGCGATGACAGGTTACGCTCCATCGTCTCGCCTGCTTGCGTCAGAAATAAAAGCCGCTGGCGCCGGTCGTGCTTGCCTGGGCGCTGCTCAATGAACCCTTCGCGAATCAGCTGTTTCAGCACCCGCCCCAGACTCTGCTTTGTAATGCGCAATATGGCCAGTAATTGGGCGACGTTAATCCCTGGATAGGCGCCGACAAAATGGATGACCCGGTGATGCGCGCGGCCATAACCGGATCGGGCCAAAATCACATCCGGGTCACTGGTGAAATCCCGGTAAGCGAAAAACAACAGCTCAATCGTATAACGGATTCGTTCAGAATCAGCCGTTTTTCCACGGGACGGGGTGGGGTCCAAAATATTTAAGTCAGCCATATTGACATATTCTGCATGATTTATTACAACAACATTGGAGTTTGCGACATAATTGTTCGCGCTGTGCGCAAATCACTCCTGTTTCTGAATCTACACCAAACCTCTCTATTGCGGAAATAAGCCTATGTCTCTTGTTCCTTTTGATGATCGTGACGGTGTTATCTGGTTCAACGGTAAACTGGTGCCCTGGCGCGACGCCAAGATCCATGTCTTGACGCATGGGCTGCACTATGCCGACAGCGTATTCGAGGGCGAGCGGGCCTATGACGGGGTGATCTTCCGCCTGCGCGAGCACACGGAACGTCTGTTCAAATCGGCGGAGTATTTGTGCTTTGAAATTCCGTTTACCCGCGAGCAAATCAACGCGGCCTGTGTGGAAACCCTCAAGGCGCAGGGCTTTACCGACGCCTATGTGCGCCCTGTTGCGTGGCGCGGCAGCGAAATGATGGGCGTCTCGGCTCAACAGGGCCGCATCAATGTCGCCATCGCCATCTGGGAATGGCCATCTTATTTCGATCCCGCCGAACGCGCGCGCGGCATTCGCATGGATATATCCAAGTGGCGCCGCCCATCGCCTGAAACCATTCCCTGCTTTAGCAAGGCGGCGGGCCTGTATATGATCTGCACCCTGTCTAAACACGCCGCCGAAGCCAAGGGCTATGCCGATGCGCTGATGTATGATTATCGCGGCCTGGTGGCCGAGGCGACCGGCGCCAATGTGTTTTTTGTCAAGGAAGGCAAATTGCACACGCCAAAGCCTGATTGTTTTCTCGATGGCATCACCCGGCAAAGCGTCATCGGCCTGGCCAAGAAACGCCAGATCGACATTATCGAACGCGCCATCCTGCCAGAGGAAATGAGCAGCTTTGAGCAATGTTTCATCACCGGCACGGCGGCCGAAGTAACGCCCGTATCGGAAATCGGCCCGCACAAATTCACGCCGGGCCAGATTACGCAGACTTTGATGGACGACTACGACAAGCTGATCCGCGCGAAATAGGGGTTAGCCTCATCCTACCTCCCATGTCGCGGGCCGCTCTATTTGTCTGTCGTCGCCCTCGCCCGGATTGCCGCGATAAAATTCGCAAGGGCTGATTGAAGTTGGACGCAAAAATCTGGATGCGCAGCGATTGAGGCAGCGTCCATGTTCTTGCCCAAAAGTGGCAGTGTGATAGAGGCTTCATCAATCACACGTGCCGACATGGTTTTCAGGATTTCGCGTAACTGCGCCTCAGAATGGGCGGCACGCTGTGACGTATTGATCAACGCCACCGGCTTTTGCGGAAATTCAACACTGCTCACAAGCCAGTCAAGCGCGTTCTTCATGGCGCCTGCAATGCCATGCGCATATTCCGGAGAGCAAATCATAAGCCCGTCGCTGCACACGATTTTCTGTCGCAGTGCACTGACATATTCTGGGGGTCTATCCGTATCCAGGTCCGAATTAAAATGCGGAAGCTTCCCCAAATCCGTGTAAAGAACAATTTCAACTTCGGGTGGCGCCAGGATCACCGCCGCCTGCAACGCAGATGTGTTGGAGGATTTGTCTCTCAGACTGCCGGAAATGGCCAGTAAGCGCAAAATAAATCACCTATTCGTAATGTAATAAATACCTGCTCACCCCTTCCACCGCTCCGACGCCGTGTCATCGCTGTCGCGGGCGCTCACCCATTTCTCGTCCGCGCCATCGGTTTCGAGTTTCCAGAACGGGGCTTTGGTTTTCAGCCAGTCGACCAGAAATTCCGCCGCCGCAAACGCCGCCTGCCGGTGGGCGGAGGCGGTGACCACCGCCATGATCTGCTCGCCGGGCATCAGGCGCCCATAACGGTGAATGATCAGCGAGGCGCTGAGCGGCCAGCGGGCACAGGCCTCCGCCTCAATCGCGGCAAGCTGTTTTTCGGTCATGCCGGGATAATGCTCAAGGGTCATTGCGCTAACGCGCGCGCCGTCCGACACATCGCGCACCAATCCGGTAAAGCTGACCACGCCGCCAATATCTGGCTTGCCCCTGGTCAGGATCTTGATTTCCGCCGCCAGGTCAAAATCTTCGTTCTGTACACGGATCATTTTGTTAACCTCCGGTCACAGGCGGGAAAAAGGCGATTTCGTCGCCGGGTTTAAGCGCATGGCCAAGCCCGGCATATTCCTGATTAACCGCCACGCGCACCACATTCAAATCGGCAAAGGCATGCGCGTATCCCGCACCACGCGCCCGCAGCCACTCAATTAATAACCCAACATTCACCACCGTATCGGGCGGGATAATTTCCTCGGCGGCCATGCCAATGCGGGTTCGCACCCAGGCAAAATATAATAACTTCATGTGTGCCGGCCCATCTCCGGATCACTGGCGTGGCGCAGGCTGGCGCGCAGATAATCATTGCCCGTATATAGGGTGAGGATAGCGGCGATCCACAGGCCGGAAATACCGATTTCATAATTCATCCACACCACCTTGTCGCCGGCTTCGCCCGCCAGCAAAAACCCCAGCGCCAGCATCTGCACCGTGGTTTTCCACTTGGCCAGACGTGAAACCGGCACGCTGACTTTAACGCCTGCAAGAAATTCGCGCAGGCCGGAGACCAAAATCTCCCGGCACAGAATAATCACAGCGGGAAGCACATTGGCGTTGTCAATCCGCCTGGAATAGACCAGCATGATAATGGTTGCGCCAACCAGAAGCTTGTCGGCGATCGGATCGAGCATAGCGCCAAGCACCGATTGCTGATGCATCGAGCGCGCCAGATAGCCATCGAAAAAATCCGTAATGCCAGCCAGAAAAAATATGCCCACCGCCAGCCAATTGGCTAAATCACGGATATTCGTTGGAAAATAAAACGTCAGCACCAGCAACGGAATCATCGCTATCCGGCCATAGGTCAGACTATTGGGCGTCAAACCGTTGGGCAGATGACTCAGCATTAGAGAATCCCCATGAATTATGATGGGTGTCAGCATATACGCCGCCGCCGCCGCCGCCTAGCCTTCGTGGAAAAAGTTATAGATTTGTCGCGCCATGGCGCTGCTGATTCCCGGCGCCGCTTCCAGATCGCTCAGCCCGGCGCGGGTCACCGCGCGCCCTGAACCAAAATGATTCAACAGCGCCCGCTTGCGCTTTGGCCCGATCCCCGGCACATCGTCAAGCGGCGAGGCCATGGCCGAGCGCGCACGGGCGTCACGGTGTGCGCCAATGGCGAAGCGGTGCGCCTCGTCGCGCAGCCGCTGCAGGAAATACAGTACTGGGTCACGGGGCTCCAGCAGCACGGGGGAACGGCCGGGCAAATGAAATTGCTCGCGTCCCGCATTGCGGTCCGGCCCCTTGGAAATAGCGATGACCGGAACATCCCTAACGCCAAGATCACACAGCACCGCACAGGCGCTGGACAATTGCCCGGCGCCGCCATCAATCAGCAGCAGGTCCGGCCAATTATTCGTCTCTGTACGTTCACCCAGCGCGAGCAGCCGCTGAAAGCGCCGCGTCAATACCTCGCGCAGCATGGCGTAATCATCGCCCGGAGCAAGCTCATCGCTGCGCATGTTGAATTTTCGGTATTGCGCTTTCTCAAAGCCGCCAGGCCCAGCGACAATAAACGCGCCGCCCGCATTGGTCCCCTGAATATGACTGTTGTCATACACCTCAATGCGTTTTGGCGGGGCGTTAAGGCGAAAAGCCGCCGCCACACCTTCCAGCAGTTTTATCTGCGACGCCGATTCCGCCAGCCTGCGGTCCAGCGCCTCACGGGCATTGCTCAGAGCATGTTGCACGAGCTCGAATTTCTCAGCTCGCTTGGGAACCAGGAGTTCGATCCGATGCCCAGCGCGCAACGCCAGCGCTTCACTTATCAGCGTCATGCCCTCTGGCGCATGCGACAGCATCAGCAGGCGCGGCGGCGGTTTATTGTCATAAAATTGCGCAATGAATGGCCCTAATATCTCCGCCACGCTCAACGATTTATCGGCGCGCGGAAAATAGGCGCGGTTGCCCCAATTCTGGCCAAAACGGAAAAAGAACACCTGGATGCAGGTCTGCCCGCCATCCTGATGCGCGGCGAATACATCCGCCTCCATAATCGTTTTGGGATTGATTCCCTGATGCGCCTGTACGGCGCTCATGGCGGCAATCCGGTCGCGGAACGATGCGGCGCGTTCAAAATCCAGCGTGCGGGAGGCGTCTTCCATGGAGGCCATCAACGCCTGGCGCACCTCACCGCCACCACCCGCGAGAAAATCGCGCGCCTGCGCCACCAGTTGTTCATACGCAGCGCTATCGATCAGCCCGGTGCAGGGGGCGCTGCAACGTTTGATTTGATGCAACAGGCAGGGGCGCGTACGGTTAGCGAATACCGCATCGGTGCAGGAGCGCAGCAAAAACGCCCGCTGCATGGTATTGAGGGTGCGGGTGACCGCGCCCGCATTGGCGAATGGGCCGAAATACTCCCCCTTGCGGGTGCGCGCCCCGCGATGTTTATCCAGTTGTGCAAACGGATGCGCGCCGGTGATCAGAATATAGGGAAACGACTTATCATCGCGCAACAGCACATTATAGTATGGTTTCAACCGCTTGATCAGATTAGCTTCGAGCAGCAGCGCCTCGGTCTCGGTTTCAGTCGTAATAAATTCCATCCGCGCCGTGGCCTGGATCATGCGGCCGATACGCACTGTGTGTCCGGCAAGCTTGGTATAGCTCGCGACCCGCTTTTTCAGGCTGCGCGCCTTGCCCACATACAGCACATCACCAATGGCGCTCAGCATCCGGTAAACGCCCGGCCTGTTAGGCAATTGCGGCAAATAGGCGCGAATAACGCCTGGCCCTGACGGTACTGAAACAGGCGCTTCAGGCGTGTCCATAGACCCGATTGCCGTCACACTATTGTGTTGCTTCTCCTGCATGCAATTCAATCGTTACTATACACGTTTTCTGTGGATAAGCATGTGTGAAACCTAACCAAAGCGATCCGCAGCCTGCACAAACCCTAACGATTCCCCGGTTTGCCTATTTATGAGGCAATTCGTTAATGCGTTGAAATATATAAGTATTTTAGTCCGTATCCGGCCAGTAGGCAGATGCTGTTAATAGAACCGTGACAATATGGCGGTTTTCTTACGCTTTTCCCTAAATGTGCACAACTTTTCTAGCGCGGCTCCTTATCAGCGGGACGGGCCCGTTCGATTTCGACGCCCACACTCGCCGCCTCGGCAATGACGGTCAGCTTTTCCACCCGAATACGCGCCATAATAACGCGCGCGTCTTCCAGGCAGCGGACGGCAATCCGCTCGGCCATGGTTTCGGCCAGATTGATATGCTCCGCCTCGACC
Organism: uncultured Alphaproteobacteria bacterium; assembly: GCA_947085465.1. Taxonomy (GTDB): domain Bacteria; phylum Pseudomonadota; class Alphaproteobacteria; order UBA11222; family UBA11222; genus CAMTWQ01. The sequence continues at coordinate 1,053 of CAMTWQ010000038.1, read as the reverse complement.
AGCAGCTTGACCTTTTCCACCACATCTTCGTAACAGACCACATTCATCAGCTCATCGCCGGAATCCGGGCCTTGCTCCTGCACCGTCAGGTCTATATTGATGCGCACCCGCTGGCGGCGACCCTTTTCGTGCCGGTGCACCCCGATATGGGCATCCAGCAGCAGATCGCGAATAAACACATGCCGCACCCGGCTCGCCGCGTCAGCGATGCGCAGATGGCTAATCTTGGCCGTATTTGCCGGATCGGGGCTGTTCACTGTTCCTGATCTTTCATGTCGGGGGTTTCCCATGCCAGATGCTGGCCGCCGTCCAACGCTATCATCTGGCCGGTCATCGATGGCGACGCCAGAATAAACCGCACCGCCGACATAATTTCGTCCAAGCTTGGCCCAACCCCCAAAATCGTTGATCCCGCCTGTTTGGCGAACTGCACATCATCCTGGCTAGCATTCGGCAACACAGGCCCCGGACCGATACCATTGAGGCGAACCCTTGGCGCCAACGCCATGGCCATGGTTTGTGTCAGGGTCCATAACGCGCTTTTGCTCAACGTATAGGAAATATAGCGCGGCGTCAGCCGCCATACCCGCTGATCGAGAATGTTGATCACATTGCCTTGCATGGCTTTTGGCAATTGCCGGGCAAACGCCTGGGTGAGCAATGCCGGGGCCAGCAGATTGACCGCCAGGGTCTTGCCGATAGTATCGCGGGTGAAATCCTCCATCCGGTCATTTTCAAACACCGAGGCGTTATTCACCAGACAACTCAGCGGGCCAACCGCTGCCGCTGCGTTTGGGATTAGCGCGTCCAGCGATTGCGCATCGGCCAGATCCGCCTGCACCGCCACAGCAAAGCCACCCGCTTTGCGAATGTCCGCCACCGTCGCCTCGGCCGCCCCGGCATCAGCACGAAAATGCACCGCCACCCGCCACCCATCAGCAGCAAGGCCCATGGCAATGGCCCGGCCGATGCGTTTGGCAGCGCCGGTGACGAGGGCCGCCTTTGAGTGTTCCTTCGTTGTCATCGGCCCAGATCATATAGATGCGCGGCAAT
>CAMTWQ010000037.1:0-4962 GCA_947085465.1 uncultured Alphaproteobacteria bacterium | reverse complement strand
GCCGGCATCGGGGCTGATTTCCCCGGTAATCAGGCGCAGCAGCGTGGATTTTCCGGTGCCGTTACGCCCAATAAGGCCCACCCGCCAGCCATCCGGGATGGCGAGCGTCGCGCCCTTGAACAGGGGTCGGCCAGCAATGCTGTAGTTCAGATCGTTTATGTGCAACATGAGGCGGGGCTTGTAGCACAGGGTGGCGGCGAGCTAAAGGGGGAAGTGACGCGTCAGCGCCCGTTAAGGATGTGAAACACGGTGCGCCATGTCACGGCGACATTATTGGGCATGCAGAATGGGTTCCTTGCTGTATGATCGCTCAGGCGCATAATCAAGGATATGGAAATGACCGAAGAAACGCTGACAACAGGTCTGCAATTGCTGTCGCATGTGAAGCGTAGCGGCGAGCTTGAAATTTCGCTGGCGCGCGTTGCGATTCCGGAACCCGAACCAGAACAAATTGTCGTGCGCGTCGAAGCCACGCCGATCAATCCGTCGGATTTGGGGTTGCTTTTCGGTGCGGCGGATATGAGCACATTGCGCACCACCGGCAGCGGCGAACAAACGGTGGTGACGGCGCAAATTCCTGCCGGCCTGATGCGTTCCATGGCCGCACGTGTCGACGTGCCGATGCAGGTTGGCAATGAAGGCGCGGGCCGTGTTGTCAGGGCGGGGTCATCTGCGCAGGCGCAGGCTATGATGGGAAAAAATGTCGTGTTGGTGGGCGGCGCCATGTACGCACAATATCGCGCCCGAAGAGCGGCGGACTGCATGGTTCTGCCAGAAGGCGTGACGCCGGCGCAAGGGGCGTCGTGGTTTGTCAATCCGTTGACAGCACTTGGGATGGTCGAAACCATGCGGCGTGATGGGCATACTGCGCTCGTCCATACGGCGGCGGCGTCGAACCTCGGCCAAATGCTCGTCAAGATATGTCTCAAGGACGGGGTTAATCTGGTCAATATCGTGCGCAGCCCCGCGCAGGCCGCCACGCTGCGCGCATTGGGCGCGGAACATGTCTGTGACTCCAGTGCGCCGGACTTTCTGGATGACCTGACGAACAGGCTTGCCGAGACGGGAGCGACCATCGCGTTTGACGCCATCGGCGGCGGCAAGCTTGCCGGGCAAATTCTTTCCTGCATGGAGGCGGCGGCGAACAGAAAGTCGAAAGAATTTAACCGCTATGGTTCGGACATCTATAAGCAGGTCTATATTTATGGCGGTCTGGATACCGGGCCCACCACACTGAATCGCAGTTTTGGCATGACCTGGGGGCTTGGGGGCTGGCTGCTGACGCCATTCCTCCAGAAGATCGGGCCGGCCGAAACCCAGAAACTACGCACCCGGGTGGTGTCAGAACTTACAACCACGTTCGCCAGCCATTACACGCGCGAAGTATCGCTGATCGACATGCTACAGCCTGACGCCATCGCCATTTACAGTCGGCGGGCCACGGGGGAAAAATATCTGGTTACGCCCAATGGCGGGACTATCTGAAGTCCCGCGCTTCATGCTAAAGTCAACTATTGATAATTTGTCGGGAGTTTGGACATGAAATTCACCTGGTTTAATCTGATGCCCTGGCCCTATCTGCCGGATGATTTTCGTAAGAAAAACCGTTCGGTCTGGGTGGATATTGACAGCACCCTGTATGATCCGGTGCGCGGGCATGATGTGTATAATGATTATCTGGATCTGCTCGAATATGCCGATCAACTAGGCTTTGACGGGGTTGGTATTAACGAACATCACCAGAACGCCTATGGCATGATGCCGTCGCCCAATATCATGGCGGCGGCACTAACCCGGCGCACCAAGAATGCGGCGATCGTGGTGCTGGGAAACTCCATCGCGCTGTATAATCCGCCGGTGCGCGTGGCCGAGGAATTCGCCATGCTGGACGTGATGTGCGGCGGGCGTCTGGTGGCGGGGTTTCCGGTCGGCACCTCGATGGACACCAACTATTGCTATGGCCAGATCCCCGCACTGACCCGCGAAAAATATTTGGAGGCGCATGATCTGATCATGCGCGCGTGGAAGGAAGACAAGCCGTTCGCCTTCAATGGCCGTTACACCAAGCTGCGCCATGTGAATATCTGGCCAAAGCCGATCCAGAACCCGCCGCCGATTCATATTCCCGGCGGCGGCTCGGTCGAGACCTATGATTTCTGTCTCGACAACACCTATTCCTATTCCTACCTCAGCTTCACCGGCTATATCCGCGCCAAGGCGCTGATGCAGGGTTATTGGGACCGGCTGACGGCGCGCAACGAGACGGACGAATCCCCCTACCGCGCCGGTTTCGCCCAGACCATCGTGGTGGGTGAGACCGACAAGGAGGCTGAAGATCTGTACAGGCAGCACATTGACTATTTCTATAACCGCTGCCTGCATGTGCATGCAGGCTTTGCCGATGCGCCGGGCTACCGCACAATCAAGACGATCCAGACCGGCGCGCTGTCGCAATATGCGCCGACTGCGTTCGGTGATCTCGCCAATCTGAGCTGGAAGCAACTGCTGGACGACGGCTTTGTAGTTGCGGGCAGCCCGGACACGGTACGCGAAAAGCTGGAATTTCTGGCCAAGTCGTTACGCGTCGGCAACCTGTTCTGCCTGATGCATGTGGGCGATATGCCAAAGGACAAGTGCATGCACTCGACCAAACTGTTTGCCGAAAAGGTCATGCCGAAAATGCGCAATCTGTGGCCGGACTACGAAAATGACGGGCGTTTCTGGTGTAAGCCGCTGGCCAGGCGCGCCACCCCCGCGCCGATTGATGCGGCGCTGAAAACGCGCGCGACGGTGGCGGGAGAATAGAGCATGAACCTGCGTAAAATAAAAACCCGGCACACGGAAACCCATGTGCTTGAGGGCGGCTCCGGCCCTGATCTTCTGTTCCTGCACGGGGCGGGCGGCGTCACCCTGGAAGACCCGTTTCTGAATGCGCTGGCAGCGGAGTATCATGTGTATGCGCCGCTGCTGCCCGGCTATGGGGCGTCGGACGAATGCGCGGAAATCCGCGACATGCTGGATGTCACACTGCATACATTTGATGTGTCAGAGGCGCTGGGACTGAACAGGCCGATGCTGGCCGGCCATTCCATGGGCGGCATGATCGCCGCTGAAATGGCGGCGATTGCGCCCAATGACGTGGAAAAACTCTGCCTGATCTGCCCGGCGGGACTGTGGCTGGAAGATCATCAGATCCCGGATCTGTTTGCGCTGCTGCCGTATGAGTTGCCCGCGTTGCTGTTCCATGACGCGGAGGCGGGCGGAAAAATAATGACGGCCGGAATGGATTTTTCCAATCTGGAATTTTTGAAAGCCTTCCTGATCCAGAACGCGCGGCAGATGGGCATGGCGGGGAAACTTCTGTTCCCCATTCCCGACCGTGGTTTGCGGGCGCGGCTGTACCGGATCAAGGCGCGCACCCTGCTGATCTGGGGCGATAGCGACAAGCTGATCGTGCCGCGCTATGCGCAGGAGTTCAAAAAGCTGATTGCGAATTGCGAACTGGTCAGCATCGCCGAAGCCGGGCATCTGGTGCCACTGGAGAAAACCGCGCAGGTGGTGGCGGCGATGCGGCGGCTGAACGCCTGAGGCGTCAGGGGAGGTACGGGCATGGGATTGTATGAAAAATATCTGCTGCCGATCGTCATCGACAAGGCATGCGGCATGGCGCCGATCATGCGCCAGCGCAGCAAAGTGGTGCCGAAGGCGCGCGGGCGCGTACTGGAAATCGGTATCGGCTCGGGGCTGAATATTCCACTGTATGACGCCGCCAAAGTGGAAATGGTGTACGGGCTTGAGCCATCCGCCGGAATGCGCGCCCGCGCCGCAGATCGGGTCAAACTGGCGAAGTTCAAATTCGAGTTCATCGATCTGCCGGGCGAAGCAATCCCGCTCGATGACGCCAGCATCGACACGGTGCTGACAACCTTTACCCTGTGCACGATTCCTGATGCGGAAAAAGCGCTGAAGGGAATGCGCCGGGTGTTAAAACCCGGCGGGCAGTTGCTGTTCTGTGAACATGGGATTGCGCCGGACGCCACTGTCGCCAAATGGCAAGACCGGATCAATCCATTCTGGAAACCCATCGGCGGCGGCTGCAATCTTAACCGCGCGATACCGCAATTGATCGAGGCGGCGGGGTTTCGCATTGAAGGCCTGGAGAGCATGTACCTTCCTGGCACGCCGCGCATCATGGGTTTCAATTACTGGGGCGCGGCCAAGCCCGCCTGACCCTATCAACGATGACCCTATCAACGGCAAAGGGCCACGGCTTTTGCCGTGGCCCCAAGAAATGTCATGCGATACTGGGGGGCGATTACATGCCCATGCCGCCCATGCCGCCCATACCACCCATACCGCCCATGTCACCCATGCCGCCCATGCCGCCCATGCCGTGGCCGCCGCCTGCGGGTTCCGGCTTATCGGCAACCATGACTTCGGTCATGATCAGCAGGCCGGCAACTGATGCCGCGTCCTGCAAAGCAGTGCGCACCACCTTGGTCGGGTCGATAATGCCGTCCTTGAACATATCGACAAACTTTTCCGTCTGCGCGTTGTAGCCAAGGTTTTTGTCCTTCGACTCCATCAGCTTGCCAACTATCACCGAACCATCCACGCCTGCGTTTTCAGCGATTTGCCGCGCGGGCGACTGGATTGCCTTGCGCACAATGGCGATGCCGGCCTTTTGATCGTCGTTCGCCGTGCTCAGCTTGTCCAGCGCGCCGATAGAGTGAATCAGCGCCGCGCCTCCTCCGGGAACAATGCCTTCTTCTACCGCTGCGCGGGTCGCCGAGAGCGAATCATCGACCCGGTCCTTGCGCTCCTTCACTTCGACTTCGGTGGCGCCGCCGACGCGGATCACCGCAACCCCGCCGGCCAGCTTGGCCAGACGTTCCCGCAGCTTTTCCCTGTCATAGTCCGATGTGGTTTCTTCGATCTGGGCGCGAATTTGATTGCAACGCG
>CAMTWQ010000036.1:0-28665 GCA_947085465.1 uncultured Alphaproteobacteria bacterium | reverse complement strand
TGGAAGCAAACGTCATCATACAGGTCGAACTTTCTGCCGATCGCCTTGCTGTGCGCCAGAATTTCCGCCGCCTGGGAATATTTTTCTTTCGGGATGTAATTCAGTTCCTCCAACAGCGGCAGATAGACGTAGGATTCAATATCGCATGCGGCACCCGGATACCGGTTCCAGTACCAGGTGCCGCCGAAATCCCCGGCCCTGTCGATCATGCGGATTTTTTTGACGCCCGCTTCCCGCAGCCGCGCGCCTGCCAGCAGCCCGCCAAAGCCGCCGCCGATCACGATCACGTCAACCTCGTCAAACAGCGGTTCACGGGTGAAGCCGGGTTCAACATATGGATCATCGATGAAATGCGCGAACTCGCCGGTGCTGGTGATTTCGCGGTACTGGCTGTTGCCATCGGCGCGAACCCGCTTGTCGCGTTCCGCCAGATATTTTTTCTTCAGCGTGTCGGGATCATAGTCAAGTTGCATACCGGCTTTTTGCGCCGCAGCCGTCAGGCTATCCGTCATCGTATTCACTCCCTTGGTTGCCAAGCCGCATAGCCCGGTCTCTATTCCGGTCTCTATTATAGCCGCTTGTGTAGCCTGCTTATGAAAGCTCAAGGCCCTTTAATTCGCCATCGCTGCGCCATTTTTCCAGAATTCCGAAAAACTCGATCGGGCCGCCGCCATAGGTGGCGTTGACAAAGCTTTTCCCGCCGCCTGGCTTGCCTTCATTATTGTAATAGCCGGGCGTGCATTCGGCATAAAAGCGTTCACCCAGACGGGCTTTCGCGTTTACTTGCTCAACCCAGCCGGCCTCGGCCTCCGGCGTGACTTCGATCTTCCTGACATTGCTGCCTATGGCGTGCTTGAGAACATAAGAGATATGGCGCGCTTGTTCATCCAGCGCATGCACAAAGTTCGCCGTCAGGCCGGTTTGCGTCATGCCCATGAAGAAGCAGTTCGGGAAACCAGTGGTGTAAAAGCCGTGGAACGTGGAAAGCCCGTTGGCCCATTTTTTACTGAGGGTCTGGCGGTCGCGCCCGATAATATCGTAGCCGGATTGGCTGGTGTAATTGGTGCCGACCTCAAAACCAGTGGCGAAGATGATACAATCAACTTCATATTCCTTGCCGCCGATCACCACTCCTTTCTCTGTAACCCGCTCCACGCCCTTGCCCTCGGTATCCACAAGGGTCACGTTGGGCCGGTTATAGGTGGGCAAATATTCGTCATGGAAGCAGGGGCGCTTGCAGAACTGCCGGTAATAGGGTTTCAGCGTTTCAGCAACCGTTGGATCCTTCACGATAGCCTCGGCGCGGGCCCTGATCTCCTGCATTTTTTCCTGATCGGCAATCTCGCCCAGCAGGCCTTTTTCTTTTCCCGATAACGCAGCAGATTTCTGCATCAAGGTAGTGCCGTTCAGCTTGCGAAACACATCGGTCCAGCCATCGCCAACCAGGTCTTCTTCTTGATAGCCGCCATTCACGAGAATGTTGAAATTCTCCATGCGCTTTTTCTGCCAGCCCGGCTCCAGGTTTTTCGCCCATTCCGGATCGGTGTCGCGATTGTTACGCACATCGACCGACGATGGGGTGCGCTGAAACACATACAAATGCTTGGACCATTCGCCCAGATGGGGAATGCACTGAATTGCGGTGGCGCCGGTGCCGATAATCGCTACGCGCTTGTCTTTCAGGCCGGTCAGATTGCCGTCGCAATCGCCGCCCGTATAGGCGTAATCCCAGCGGCTGGTGTGGAAAGTGTGGCCCTTGAATTTGTCAAGGCCCGCAACGCCTGGCAATTTGGGCTTGCTGAGAAAACCATTCGACATGGCCACAAAGCGCGCCTTCATTTTGTCGCCGCGATTGGTCAAAACGGTCCATTTGGATTCTTTTTCATCCCATTGCATGCCGGTTACATCGGTCTGGAAACAGGCGTCCTCATATAGATCATATTTGCGCCCGATTGCCTGGGCGTGCGCCATGATTTCCGGTGCGTGGGAGTATTTTTCCTTCGGAACGTAGTTCAGTTCTTCCAGCAATGGCAGGTAGATATAGGATTCGATGTCGCACATAGCGCCTGGATAGCGGTTCCAGTACCAGGTGCCGCCGAAGTCGCCGCCCCTGTCTATCACGCGAATGCGCTTTACGCCGGCTTCGCGTAGCCGCGCGCCGGCCAATAGCCCGCCAAAGCCGCCGCCGATAACGATGACTTCAACCTCATCGAATAGCGGCGCGCGGGTAAAGCCTGCCTCGACATAAGGGTCTTCCGCCAGCCTGGCGAAATCGCCCTTGATTTCCTGATATTGATCATTGCCGTCAGCGCGGACACGCCGGTCGCGCTCATGCAGATACTTTTCTTTTAACACATCCGGGTCAAAGCTGAGATTTAATCCGGCTTTTTGGGCCACTTCACCGAGTTTACCACTCATAATATTTCGCTCCCATTCGAGTATTGACTAGGTTTTGCACTAAAGCTGGGGGAATTAGCCCCAAATCAATATCTGGCCGCCAGCTTCGTGGCCATCTCCATAATTCCTTATAATATATTATCCACCCTTGGAAAACAGAATCCCAGCAATTTTTTAGCACGGTCATTGGCGGCGCAGAAAGCGCCTGAATGCTCGCAATTCTGTAGCCGGCTACCGCTTTTTGTTGTTGGCAAGGCGTTCAAGTTGCTCCTGCATGGCGTCGATGCGGGCTTTCAGATCAGATATTTCATCCTTCTGATCTGTTGTCATATCTGGGGGTGGAGGCGCGGCCTTTCGCGCCGCCTCCCTTGCCTTTTGCGCCATATCAAAGGGTGAAAACCGCTGCACCGCCTTTTCCATCAGCGCCAGATTTTTTTTTGCCATGTCTTCGAATGGCTTCAACGCCGGCACGGCCCCAAACGCGCCCGCAAATTGATCGCGGATGACGGCCTGATTTGTCTTAAAGGTCTCCATCACGGTTTCCAGATAGTTCGGCACATAGGGCTGCATGGCGTCGCCATACATGCGGATCAATTGTTCCAGAAAACGGATCGGCAGCAGATTTTGTCCCTTGCCCTCCTCCTCGAAGATGATCTGTGTCAGGACGGATCGGGTAATGTCCTCGCCTGTCTTTGCGTCATAGACGGCAAAATGCTGACCCGCCTTCAACATTACGCTTAATTGCTCAAGCGTGACATAGCGGCTGGTCGCTGTGTTATAAAGCCGCCGGTTCGCATACTTTTTGATGACAATCGGCGGCTCGCGATCTTCTGGTGTTGGCGTTTCCGGCACGTCATAAATCCTTATTCTTAACCCGCTATGACAGTGGCGTCGCTGTCATGCCTGCCCTATATTACGGGATATTGTCGCCCTTAAATGCTGCATTGCGCAATAGCGGTGTAAGGGCGAGCACCTTAACGCTTTGACAATAAAAGGATACCCTAATGACCGAAGTCGTCATCGTTGGCGCTGCGCGCACCCCAGTTGGCTCATTTAACGGCGCGCTCAGCAGTTTGCCCGCCCATGAATTGGGAAAAATCGTCATTGGCGCGGCGCTCGACCGCGCCGGTGTGAAGCGCGAGGAAGTCAGCGAAGTGATCATGGGCCAGATCCTTGGCGCGGGTCAGGGGCAAAACCCGGCCAGGCAGGCGTCCATTGCGGCGGGCATTCCGGTGCAGGCGCCGGCCTGGGGCGTAAACCAGCTTTGCGGTTCCGGCTTGCGCTCGGTGGCGCTGGGCTTTCAGGCGATCATGAACGGTGATTCCAATATTGTTGTGGCTGGTGGCCAGGAAAGCATGAGCCAGGCCCCGCATGTCGCGCATTTACGTAATGGGGCCAAGATGGGCTCGGTTGAAATGATCGACAGCATGCTCAAAGACGGATTATGGGACGCCTTTAACGGCTATCATATGGGTAATACGGCTGAGAATGTCGCCGAGCAATGGCAAATCACCCGAGCCCAGCAAGACGCTTACGCCGTCGCTTCGCAAAACAAGGCGGAAGCAGCGCAGAAATCCGGCCGGTTCAAGGATGAAATCGTCACCGTCTCGATCAAGACCCGCAAGGGCGAAACCATTGTGTCCGAGGACGAATATGTCCGTCATGGCGTGAAAATCGAGGATATCAAGGACTTGCGCCCGGCTTTCCAGTCGACTGGCGGTACTGTCACGGCGGCAAACTCCAGCGGCATTAATGATGGCGCCGCAGCGGTAACGCTGATGCGTCGCGACGAGGCGGAAAGGCGCGGCATCAAACCGCTAGCGCGCATCGTTTCCTGGGCGCAATCCGGGGTCGATCCAAAGGTGATGGGAACCGGGCCAATTCCGGCCGCCAAGGACGCGCTGGCAAAGGCGGGCTGGTCGGTCAATGATCTTGATCTGATCGAAGCCAACGAAGCGTTTGCCGCTCAGGCCTGTGCGGTGAACAAGGAATTGGGATGGGATCTGGACAAGGTCAACGTCAATGGCGGCGCAATCGCTATAGGCCATCCGATCGGCGCATCCGGCGCCCGTGTGCTGGTGACGCTGCTGTATGAAATGCAAAAGCGCGGCGCAAAAAAAGGCCTGGTGACCTTGTGCATCGGCGGCGGCATGGGCATTGCGATGTGCCTGGCCCGCGATTGACACTTTCCGCGTAATAACAAATTCACCACTTCATGGCAGGCTTGGGGTGGTGGTGACTTTTCAACCAGCTCGAATTAAGGGGAAATTATGACTCGGGTGGCGCTCGTCACGGGTGGAACGCGCGGCATTGGCGCTGCTATCTGCAAGGCGTTAAAGGCGGCGGGATTTAAGACGGCTGCAAATTATGGCGGTAACGACGCCATGGCGAATGCGTTTCAAGCTGATTCCGGCATTCCTGTTTACAAATGGGACGTGTGCGATTTTGACGCTTGCGCTCAAGGCATCGCCAGGGTTGAATCAGAGATTGGCCCAATTGATGTGCTGGTCAATAATGCAGGCATCACCCGTGACGCGACGCTGCACCGCATGAGCAGGGAGAAATGGCGCGAAGTCATTGCTACCGATCTGGATAGCGTATTCAATATGTGCCGTCATGTCATCGAAGGCATGCGCGCGCGCGAATATGGCCGCATCATTAATATCTCTTCGATCAATGGGCAAAAGGGGCAGGTTGGGCAAACCAATTACGCCGCCGCCAAAGCCGGGATTATTGGTTTCACCAAGGCCCTGGCGCTTGAAAACGCCAGTAAAGGCGTTACCGTCAATGTTATCGCTCCGGGTTATATCAATACGGATATGATGAAAGATGTGCGTGAGGATGTGTTGAAAGGCATCATCGCTTCGATACCAACAGGGCGCTTGGGCGAACCTGAGGAAATCGCTGATGCCGTCGTCTATCTCGGAGGTGAAAAGGCCGGGTTTATCACCGGCGCAACCCTGACCATCAACGGTGCTCAGTACATAGCTGGTTAAGGTAAGGCGCGATCCGTTATGTTTGAATCCCTTGTTTCAACGGCGGTGCGTATGGCGCAAGCACCCCATCAGAACTGAATTGCAGCTTGGCAAGACGGGCATACAGTCCACCGCGCGCCACCAATTCCTCATGCCGCCCGATAGCGGCGACACGCCCTTGGTCAAGCACGATGATGCGATCCGCCTTGCGCACGGTGGCCAGGCGATGGGCGATCACCAAAGTGGTGCGATGCGCCATGAGTTCCTGCAACGCCAGTTGCACATGCAGCTCACTTTCCGCATCAAGGGCGCTGGTTGCTTCATCCAGCAACAATAGCGGCGGATTGCACAAAATCGCGCGCGCAATGGCGATGCGCTGACGCTGCCCGCCAGACAGGCGAATGCCCCTTTCCCCCAAAAATGTATCGAGGCCATCTGGCAAGGCCCGCAAAAATTCGGCCGCGTGGGCTGCCTCCGCAGCGGCCCAAACCTCGGCGTCGCTGGCGTTTGGACGGGCATAGCGAATATTTTCGCGCGCGCTGGCCGCAAAGATCACCGTGTCTTGCGGCACAATTGCGCTGCGGGCGCGCACAGCGCGCGGATCAGCGCACGATATATCCGCCCCATCTAGCGTGATCGTCCCAGAGGCTGGTTCATAAAACCGCAGCAGCAATTGAAATATGGTGCTTTTGCCGGCGCCGCTTGGGCCAACCAGCGCCACTGTCTCACCAGGCGCGATATGCAGGCTGACATTATCAAGCGCCAGTTGCCCTGGCCGCGATGGATAGTGAAAGCACACATTGTTGAATAAGACTTCACCGCGTGCCGGTGTAGGCAGGGCAAGCGGGTTACGGGGCGTGGGGATCGTTGGCTTGGCGGCGAGCAATTCCATCAACCGCCCCATGGCGCCTGCGGCCCGTTGCAAATCGCCCCAAACTTCGCTCAGCGCCCCAGTGGCGCTGGCGGTAATCACCGCATAAAGCACAAATTGGCTAAGAGAGCCGCCGGTCATCTCACCCGCCAGGACGTTTTGCGCACCAATCCACAACACCCCAACCACAGCTCCGAAGACAAGCATAATCACCAGCGCGGTCAAAATCGCCCGCACCTTGATGCGGCTGGCCGCGACATCAAAGCTGTGTTCAACGGTAGTTGAAAATCGCCGCCGTTCAGCGTCCTCCTGGGTAAACGCCTGCACCGTTGAGATTGCGTCCAGCACTTCCCCCGCCAGCGCGCTTGAATCCGCCACCCTGTCCTGGCTGGCGCGGGAGAGCCCGCGCACCCGGCGGCCAAGCAGCACGATCGGCGCCACCACCACAGGAATAAATACAAACACCAGACCCGTCAGCTTTGGGCTGGTCAGCGCCAGCATCAACATGCCGCCCGCCAACAAAAACACATTTCGCAGGGCAATTGACGCGCTAGACCCAACCACCGTCTGTATGAGCGTCGTGTCGGCAGTGAGCCGTGACAGCACTTCGCCCGTGCGGGTGGTTTCAAAAAATTCCGGGCTCATGCCGGTAACATGGCTAAATACATCCATACGCAGATCGGCGGTAACCCGCTCGCCCAGCCTGGAAACGAAATAAAAGCGCATGGCGGTGGCCAGCGCCAGGACCATCGCCACTCCCAGCATTGCGCCAAAATAGCGGTGCATCAGCGCCGCGCTGCCACTGCTAAATCCCAGATCGATCATTTCGCGCACGGCAAGTGGGATGACAAGTGTTGCGCCCGAAGCGAGCACCAGCGCGACAAGCGTAGCCGCCACCATTCCCTGATAACGCGCAATATAGGGAAAAAGCGCCCGTAAGCCGCCTAGTTGGCGTGCTGGCGGGCGTCCCGCCGCTTCGCGCGCGATGCGTGCGGCAAATTCCTGTGCGTCCTCGCTCAAAGCCCCTTATTCTCCCCAGATCAATTTCGGCCTGATCCGAAAACATGGTCTATTTAATAATTTGAGCCATTCTGACTGATCACGGTGAGCAAATGGTTCTAGAGCAATCTGCATTAAGTTCGAGCCATGAGGCTCGAACTTAATAAAGAAAATTGCTCTAGATTTTAATGTGTTAGAGCAGCTTTCCGCGATTAAGCGGGGGCACTTCGTTACTCCACTTAATCGCGGGCTGCTCTAATAGCCCAACACCCCTATAGCAGGCTCCCCGCCGCACAGAAAGCCTTGCGCCAGCCATTGCGGCTAATGTATAACCGCCCACCGCCAGCAAGCGGCTGGTATTGGAGCCTGCAGATGAAAAAAGATATTCACCCCGATTACCACACCATCCAGGTGAAGATGACCGACGGCGAAAGTTATACAACCCGCTCAACCTGGGGCAAGGAGGGCGAGGTATTACAGCTTGATATCGATTCCAAGACCCATCCCGCCTGGACAGGCGGCGCACAGCGCCTGGTGGATACAGGCGGCCGGGTTGGCCGTTTCAATAAACGTTTCGGCAGTTTTGGGTTGAAATCCTAAGCCTCGGATTCCTTTATACTTCCGCCTTTACCGCGAAAGCCTGTTCAATGCGCGAGTGTTGCGCAATGACCGGGTTCGCACCGGTCGTTTGACCCGTTTCATGGAATAACTGCTCATCCAGCCGCAGGACGCGTTCATACAACTGCTTAGTGACTCCAAGCAGTTCGGTAAGGCGCATGGGCAGCAGCGCTGCGCCGCGCACCGGGCCGCCAAGACACACTTCGCGAGACCCCAACCGGTAATTTAGGGTAGAAAAATCTTCACGGGTAAGTTCCCCGTCCTTGACCGCGCGCATGGCAAGCAGCCAGGCCGTAACCTGCATCAGCCGCGTGGTCAGGCGCATGCTTTCACACGCAAATACCGGGGCCATGTTGCCGGCCATGCGCTTACGCTCAATAACAGCTTCCAGTTCCAGATAATCCGCCGCTTCGCGAACCATGCGCATCACCTCTTCATAGACGCGCGTGAACAGTTCGGAACTGGCAAAATCCTTCAGGCTCTGCTGAGCGCCGCTTTTTTCTATCATCGCATCTCGAATTTTATCCATGATAAATTGTCCTAGTATAGGCGGGTTGGCCGCGCTTAGGCGCCACCCTTAAATTGCACTCTAATAAATTGAACGTAACATAGCGCCATGCCGCAGCCGATAGGCTGCTGTCACATTAACCATAGAAAAATCAATGGGCTGAGCGCAAAAAAAAGGGCTGTGTCGCCACAGCCCAAGTTTTAACAGGGAGCCGTCCAGCAAAGTGGAAACGTTGGGGAACGATTCCGTACGACAGCTAACATGGTTATTTAATCGCTAATGGTTAACAAACAGTTAGCCGGTCCATCTGCGCTGCAATCAGGGATATCTATAGGCGGCATGTCTGTAGCCGTGATCACAGAATTGGCTGGCGTTGATCTTTAATTTATGTTGCAGTGCATATATTACTGGGTGCAGATGCGAAAGGATAACTAGCCTGATGTTGTATCAAGCCTATGAAATGGGACATGCGAGCATGGCGCCCCTGCGCGCCGCGATGCGTACAGGGGGCTATTTTCTGAACCACCCGCTAAATCCATTACGCCACAGCCCCATCTCAAGCAGCCTGTTGGCTGCATTTGGTGTGATCGAAGGACTTACACGACGCTATGGAAAGCCCAGCTTCGATTTACGCACCACCGATGCGGATGGCGCGCCGGTAGAGGTGATCGAACGGATTGTGCATCGCAAACCGTTTTGCCAGCTAAAACATTTCGAACGGCAGTTTGCGAATCCCAAACGGCCCGCGGATCCTAAACTATTGATTGTTGCGCCCATGTCTGGCCATTGGGCCACTTTGTTGCGCGGCACCGTTAGCGCCATGTTGCCGGATCATGAGGTTTTTATTACCGACTGGCGTGACGCCTCCAAAGCGCCGCTTAGTGCTGGCCGGTTCGATCTGGATGATTACATTGATTACGTAATTGAGTTTTTGCGTATTACGGGTCCAAACACCCATGTCATGGCCGTGTGCCAGCCCGGCGTGCCGGTGCTGATGGCGGCAGCGCTGATGGCGGCGGAAAACAACTCGCACCAGCCGGCGACCATGACCCTGATGGGCAGCCCCATTGATAGCCGTCTTAGCCCAACCGAACCGAACCGCTTGGCGATGGAGCGGCCTTTATCATGGTTCAAGCATAATCTTATTGCCCATGTGCCATTGCCACACCCGGGCGTGATGCGCCCGGTGTATCCCGGCTTTATGCAATTATGCGGCTTTATGAACATGAATCTGGACCGGCATGTGGATGCGCATAAAAAGCTGTTTGCGAACCTGGTGCGCGGTGATGGTGACGAGGCGGCGGCGCATCGCGAATTTTATGATGAATATCTTTCCGTCATGGATCTTACCGCCGAATTTTATCTGATGACGGTAGCCGAGGTTTTCCAGAAACAAAGCCTGGCGAAAGGTGAAGCTTTGCATCGCGGGCGCCCGGTGCGACCGCAGGAAATCCGTAAGACAGCATTGCTGACGGTGGAAGGCGAGTTTGATGATATTTCCGGTATTGGTCAAACCCAGGCGGCGCACGAATTGTGTAGCAACCTGCCTGCAAATAAGAAGCAGGATTATATTCAGGCTGGCGTCGGCCATTACGGGGTGTTCAATGGCGCCCGCTGGCGCGCCGAAATCGCCCCGCGCATAAAAGATTTCATCCGCGCCCATCCAGTAATGGATTAGAGCTTATCTTTTGCGAACAACTGCGCCGGATCGCGGAAACTTTTGAACTCCAGCGCATTGCCAGAGGGGTCACGCAGGAACAATGTTGCTTGTTCGCCAGTTTCGCCGGCAAAACGCACCGATGGCTCGATTAAAAATTTAACGCCTGATCCACGCATTCGCGCAGCGAAGCTGTGCCATTCATCCCATTCCAGCACCAGGCCGAAATGCCGCACCGGCACCTGTTCGCCATCAACCGGATTGCGCAAAATTTCAGAAGAAATCTGTTCCGGCGCAAGATGCGCGACAATTTGATGCCCCATCAAATCGAAATCAATCCACGCATCAGTTGAGCGCCCCATTGGACAGCCGAGCAACTGGCCATAAAATTCTCGCGCTTCCGCCAGGTCATGGACGGGAAACGCCAAGTGAAAAGGTGGACGTGCGCGCTGCTTCATGGCAAGCATTATATTCAAATGATTCGGTTTAAGGAATGATGATGAAGCGCACGAGTGAAACCTGCACAATTGAAATTGCAGAACGTTGCATTGACATCACGATTTGCCGCAACCCGCGCGCCCGCCGCATGACTTTGCGCGTTGCCGCAATGCCTGGCGCGGCCACGCTGGTAACGCCGCATTCTGTCGGCAGGCGAAGCGCGCTTCGATTTATCCAGGAAAATGCAAACTGGCTGACCGAAAAACTGGCGCGCCAGCCTGAACCGGTTCCCTTTTTGCCGGATGCGAAAATTCCTTTTCGCGGCCATATGTACCGTCTGGCGCCGTTAGCAGGCGCCCGTGGCGTCATGTTCTGCGGCAATGATGAAATTCATGTGCCGGGCGGTCCAGCGCATCTGGAGCGCCGTCTCCATGAATGGCTGAAGCGCGAGGCGCGCGCTGCGATAACCAGTTCAGTTAACGAACACGCAAGCGCCTTTGAGCGCATCGTAGAACGCATATCTATCCGCGATCAAAAAAGCCGCTGGGGATCGTGTTCGCCAAGCGGCAATATGTCATTTTCCTGGCGGCTCATTCTGGCGCCGCCGGAAATTCTTGATTATGTGTGCGCTCACGAAGCGGCCCATTTGGTGCAGATGAATCATGGGCCTAAATTCTGGAAATTGGTGCGTCAGCGCATTGCTGATCCCGGCGCCGCCGATCGCTGGCTGAATCAGCATGGCCCGGGCCTGCACCGTTATGGCATGAAAATGCCGTTGCGAGAAATGGCCGCGCCGCTGATTTAATTCCCTCGCAACGCATTCCAGAATCGCGACACCAGATCTTCAACTGGCTTAATAATGGGATTGGGCGAGAACGGCGATGCAGGCGCCGCCACAGGTGCGGCCAACGCTTCATCCATGAAAACTTTCCAGGTGCGTGCAGGCAGACCGCCGCCGGTCACCGCCTTCATCGATGCGCCATTATCATTGCCAAACCAAATTCCAGTCACCAATTGTGACGTATAGCCGATGAACCAGCCGTCGCGGTAATCTTGGCTGGTGCCGGTTTTGCCCGCAGCAGGATAGTGATTGAGGCGCGCCTTGCTGCCCGTGCCGTTATTGAGGGCGTCCGCGAGCATGTCGTTCATCAGATCATACTCTCGCGGACCAATCACCTGAAAGGCAGCGGTATCCGGGCGCTGGTACAAGAGCCGGCCACTGGCGGTGCGAACTTCAAGAATGCCATATGGAGTGATGCGGGCGCCGCCATTGGCGAATGGCGCAAAGGCCCCCGTCAGTTCCAGCAGTGTTACTTCAGAGACGCCAAGCGCCACTGATGGCGTTGGCGTCAGATCAGAGGTAATGCCGAGGCGGCGCGCCGTCTCGATTACGCGATACCTTCCTGCCGCCTCGGATAGTTTTACCGCCACGGTGTTGATCGAATGGCGCAACGCTTCGCGCAAGCTTACCTCGCCGCGAAATTCTTTCTCGAAATTACGCGGGCTCCATTTGCCGAAAATCACCGGGGAATCCCGCATCACAGTGTCAGGCGACATTCCCTGTTCCAGCGCGGCGAGATAGACAAACGGCTTGAAAGCGGAACCCGGCTGCCGGCGCGCCTGGGTCGCGCGGTTAAACTGGCTTTTGCTATAATCACGCCCGCCAGCCATGGCGCGGACTGCGCCGCCAGGCGAAAGCGCCAGCAGCGCCCCCTGACTTACCCTAAGGCGTTCGCTATCGCGTTCAAGCGCCATGCGCAATGTCCGGTCGGCGACCGCCTGCACACGCGGATCAATACTGGTGCGCACGATCAGATCGCCTGGCGGGCGGCCGATCAGATCGGGCAATTGTTCGATAATCCAATCGAAAAAATATTGACTGCCTTCCGCATCGGCCTGCACGGTAAATTGCAGCGGGCGCGCGAGGGCTGCGTCCGCCTTGGCGCGGGTGAGAAACCCCGCCTCAACCATATTTTCAATCACCTGCGCCACGCGCACCTGGGACAGTTCCGCATCATTGGACGGTGAGTAACGGCTTGGCGCCTTTAGCAAACCGGCCAGCAGGGCTGCTTCGCGCAAATCAAGGGCGCCGACTTTTTTGCCAAAATATTTACGCGACGCCGCTGAAATTCCATAGGTTCCACTGCCCAGATAGACACGGTTAAGGTACAGCGTCAGGATTTCATCCTTGCTGAATTGCTGTTCCAGCCATAGCGCCAATAAAAATTCCTGCACCTTGCGCTGCAAACTACGCTCCGGGGTGAGGAAAACATTCTTGGCCAATTGCTGTGTGATGGTGCTTCCGCCCTGCACCAGGCGCCCGGCGCGCACATTCGCCCATATGGCGCGCATCAGGCCAAACGGATCGACACCCATATGCTCATAAAAGCGCCGGTCCTCGGTGGCGATGACCGCCTGCAACAGATGGGGCGGGGCCTCGCGCAACGTGACCGGTTCACCCACCGTAGCACCGCGCGAGCCGATCGGCGTTTCGTCAAATCCAAGAAAATTAACGCCGGCCGTAATGCGTTCCTTGGCAAGATTGCCCGTATCAGGCAGCGTATAAGCGTAATAGCCCAGCATCCCAGACACGGCGATCCCGGCCCACAGGCCAAGCACCATCAGCCAATACATCATCCGCCCCCAGGGCAAATGGCTGGATTTTCGCCGCACAGCATTATCCTGGCGGGCATCCTCAGCACGGCCGCGTATAATTGGCGGTGCGGGGCGGACAGCCCGGAGCGGACCTGGCTGCGTGCGTTTATCCTTGGCCATGAACCCGCTTATACGTCGAGATTGCTGACATTCAACGCATTGTCATGAATAAACTGCCGGCGCGATTCAACCACATCGCCCATCAATTGCGAAAACACATCGTCGGCCGTATCGGAATGGTCAACGCGCACCTGTAATAGCGAGCGCACCTCTGGATCGAGTGTCGTTTCCCACAATTGTCCGGGATTCATCTCGCCCAGGCCCTTGTAACGCTGCACCGAGACGCCCTGGCCACCAAGCCGTTTGATGGTTTGCAGCAGCATAGTCGGCGAGGCAATGGGAAACCCCTCGTCTTTGCGGCGCAATACCGCCGCACTGAGATATACGGATTGCAATTCAGCGACTTCCGCATCAAGCCGCCGCGCCTCGGCGCTGGCTATCAACGGCCCATCTATCACATAGGATTCACTAACGCCCCGCACGTCACGATAAAAGCGCAAGCCGCCATCGGCGAGCGGTTCTCCATGCCAGCCGCGCTCTTCTTCCGGCTCGTTTCTATCAAGCACGCGCGCAATGTAAGCTGCGGATGTCTGGGCCTTTTCTGCATCCCCCAGAATATCGGGATTTAGCGCGCCGGCAATCGCCACCTGTTCAATGATGAAATCAGGATATTTCCCGCGCGGCAGATTGTTGAGGATGCCTCTGAACACCCGTGCATGTTCGACCAATTCGCGCAAATCCGCGCCCGCCCGCTGGCTATTATCATGCAAAGTAAGCACCGCATCCTTAACGCCCATATCGATAAGATAATCGTCTAGCGCCTTTTCATCCTTCAGATATTGCTCCGAACCGCCGCGCGCCACCTTGTACAAGGGTGGCTGGGCGATATAAAGATACCCGCGCTCGATTAATTGCGGCATATGCCGGTAGAAAAAAGTGAGCAGCAGGGTGCGGATATGCGCGCCATCCACATCGGCGTCCGTCATGATGACGATTTTATGATAGCGCGCCTTATCCGCATTGAAATCATCGCGGCCGATGCCGGTTCCAATTGCGGTGATCAGGGTTCCGATTTCCCCCGACGACAGCATTTTATCAAAACGCGCCCGCTCGACATTGAGAATTTTGCCACGCAATGGCAGCACTGCCTGATTAGCCCGGTCGCGCGCCTGTTTTGCCGAGCCGCCCGCCGAGTCGCCCTCAACAATAAACAATTCCGATTTTGCCGGGTCGCGTTCCTGGCAATCAGCCAGCTTGCCCGGCAAGTTAGAAATATCCAACGCGCCCTTGCGCCGTGTAAGCTCGCGCGCGCGCCTGGCGGCTTCACGCGCCGCAGCCGCATCGGTGATTTTGGAAAGGATTACCCGCGCATCTGCCGGATGCTCATCAAACCACTGGGTCAGCTTGTCATTGACCAGCCCCTCAACTACCGGGCGAACCTCGCTTGACACCAGTTTTTCTTTCGTTTGCGACGAAAATTTCGGATCCGGCGCCTTTACCGACAGCACACAGGTCAGGCCCTCGCGCGCATCATCGCCGGTTAACGCCACCTTTGATTTTTTAGCGAGCCCGGTCGCATTGGCGTAATTATTAATGCTGCGCGTCAACGCGCCGCGAAACCCCGCCAGATGCGTGCCGCCGTCGCGCTGGGGAATGTTATTGGTAAAGCACAATACGTTCTCGTGATAGCTGTCGTTCCACCACAAGGCGACATCGACAATGATCCCGTCGCGCTCCCCACTGATTGAGACCGGCGCCTTGATCAACGCGCCCTTGTTGCGGTCAAGATAGCGTACAAAGGCTTCGATGCCGCCATCGTACATCAGATCGACTTCTTTTGGTTCAACGCCACGCGCATCGCGCAATGTAATGCGCACCCCTGAATTCAGAAACGCCAGTTCGCGCAGCCGGTGCTCTAACGTTTCAAAGTCAAACTCCGTCATGGTGAAGGTGGCTTTGGATGGGAAAAATTTAATCTCAGTGCCGGTTTCAGGGCCGGTTTCGCCCGCCACAGCAAGCGGCGCTTCTGGCTCTCCATGAAGAAACCGCATGAAATGCTCTTTACCCTGCCTGCGGATGCGCACCTCAAGCCATTCGGACAGCGCATTGACAACCGATACGCCGACCCCGTGCAGGCCGCCCGACACCTTGTAGGAGTTCTGATCGAATTTGCCGCCTGCATGTAGCTGGGTCATGATGACTTCGGTGGCTGACACGCCCTCTTCGCTGTGAATTTCAGTCGGAATGCCGCGCCCATTATCCTTAACTGTCACCGAACCATCCGGGTTCAGCACGACGAAAATGCGGTCGCAATAACCTGCCAGCGACTCATCGATAGCGTTATCGACGACCTCGTACACCATGTGATGCAAACCGGAGCCGTCATCCGTATCGCCAATATACATGCCCGGACGCTTGCGAACCGCATCAAGCCCGCGCAGCACCTTGATCGATTCAGCGCCATAGGCGTCTGGATCCGCCACCGGTTGCGGCAATTTACGCGAAACTTGATCACTCATATGAAGTTTGCCCAGTCATTATAAAGTTTCCATAAAAAATCCGTCAGCGGATGATTAGGACGCATCTGTTTGTCTGATCCATCCGCCTGCGGCGGTGAAATATTGCGCCCGGCAGCCCATTTCGGCAAACATTGCGGCATCTGCGCCAGTGAGCCACGCCTGCGCGCCCAACGCTTCAATCGCATTGAATAGCGCGCCTCGCGCACGCAAATCCAGATGCGCCACCACTTCATCCAGCAGCAGAATAGGGGCCACGCCTAATCCATGTAGCGCACGCGCATAACCCAGTACAATGGCGATCAGCAACGCCTTTTGCTGACCTGTCGAACACTGCGCCGCCGGAAAGCCAGTTTCACCGTGCCAAACCATAATATCGCTGCGATGCGGCCCATCAAGCGCGCGTCCGGCCGCCGCGTCCCGCGCGCGCGTTTGCGCCAGCAGGCGGCAGAAACGATCCTCGGCGTCCACCGCCGCAATTTGCGCAAGCCAGCCCTCCAGCAGGCCATTTAGCGCCAATGTGGGGCGGGGGAACAGCCCGTCTGCCGCTATCAATGCGTCATCCAGCCGCGCCAGCGTCTCGCGCCGGGCTGCCGCAATCGCCACGCCGTGTTCCGCCATGACTGCTTCTAATGCGTCAAGCCATGCAGGATCCGCCCCCTTGCCACGCGGTTCGGAATCATCGCGCAACAACCGGCTGCGCTCGCGCAGCGCCCGTTCATAGGCGTTTACGCGCGTCCCGTGGCCTGGATCAAATCCATAGGCCAGCCGGTCAAAAAACCGCCGCCGCTCAGACGCCGCATTGCTAAACAGCCGGTCCATCTCCGGCGTCAGCCAAACCACAGAAAGCAGTTGCGCAAGTGAAGTAGCGCTTGACTGTACGGCCCCATCGATGCGCACCACGCGCCGCTCGTTCACCGCGCCATGTTCCCCGGCCACAAGGCCGGTGCCGATTTTTACCGGCACGGATTGGCGCGGCGCTGTTTCAGGCCGGGATCTGTGCGCGTTATCTGATGGCGCCGAAACCAGCGTTGCCGACACCGCCCAAGCGCCGTTTGCAGCGCCAATGCGTGTCACCTCGGACAACCGCGCACGGTGCAATCCCCTTCCCGGCGCCAGGAACGACACCGCCTCAAGCACATTGGTTTTGCCCGCGCCATTGCCGCCGGTAAGCACCACCGGACGCCCGTCAAGCGTCAGCCGGGCGCTGGCGTAGTTGCGGAAATCCGTAAGCGTCAGGCCGCAAACCGCAGCCCGTAATGGCATGCCGCAAAACCCCTCTCCATGCGCCGCATGTGGGGCTTCATAGGATGGCGCTTGCGTCAAAACCGCTACCACTCAGATAATTTCCTCATATGTTCGCCGCCCGGCGCCTGCGCTCCGGGTGCGCCGTCAGACGCGCATAGGCATTAAGACATATTGCGATGTGTCGTCACCGCTGTCGCGTATCAATGTTGGCGAATGCGCATCAAAAAGTTCAAAGATCGCACTTTCACCATCGATTTGGTCGATAATATCCAGCAGATAACGGGCGTTGAATCCAATCTCAATTGGCGTTGCTGAATAAGCGGCGGAAATTTCCTCGGTGGCGCTGCCCTGATCGGGGCTGCTGACCGATAGAACTACTTGGTCTTTCGTCAGATTGATCTTCACGGCCCGCGATTTTTCCGATGAAATCGTCGCCACCCTGTCCACGGCCTGTTTCATGCTGCGGCTGTCCACCCGCATCACCTTGTCATTACCCGAAGGGATCACTCTGCTGTAATCGGGAAAGGTTCCATCGATCAGTTTTGACGTCAGCACGATGGAATCGAAACTAAAGCGGATTTTGGTCTCCGAAACCGCAACAGAAATATCGCCTTGGGCTTCATCAAGCAACTTACGCAACTCAAGCACGGTTTTGCGCGGCAGAATAATTCCCTGCATTTTGCCAGCCCCCGCAGGCAATGGCAGTTCAACCCGCGCCAGCCGGTGCCCATCCGTCGCTACCGCCCGCAGCATCGAAACACCTCCCGTTTGCGCAGAATGTAAAAAGACGCCATTCAGATAATAGCGCGTTTCCTCGGTGGAAATTGCAAAACGAGTCTTGTCGATCAACCGCTTCAAATCGCCAGCCGCAATCACAAATTGAATAGGCCATGCGGCGTCATTATCCGTCATCTCTGGAAAATCGGCGGCGGGCAGGCAGGCAAGCTGAAATTTTGAGCGGCCTGCCGTCAAACTGATTCGACCGCCATCTGGAAAAAGCGCCAGCTCAACCTGTGCCCCTTCGGGAAGTTTGCGCACAATGTCATGCAAGGTATGGGCGGGCGCCGTAGCCTTGCCCGGTTGAATAACATTCGCCGCAGTAGATTCCCGCACCGCGATATCAAGATCGGTAGCGGTAAAATCAATCTGCCCGTCATGGGCATGCAACTGCACATTGGCAAGGATCGGGATCGTGTTACGCCGCTCAACGATATTTTGCCCGTGGCCTAAGGAGCGCAAGAGCGCCGCCCGTTCAATGGTGAACTTCATAATAAAATCCTATTCGCGAACAGCATGTCTGCTGGCGAATCAGTATAGCAGAGCCACCCGAAACCCGCACAAAATTCGCAGCCGTGAAACGGTCTTGCCACTCCTATGTAATATATTGATTTACTTGATAAAAGGGGCGCCTAAAACATACTCAATTTAATAATTTAGCACCCTCCGGGCCTGCCAAGGCCCAGCTCCCCGGTTCAGCCCTGTAAAATGCGCTGCAAATTTTCCACATCGCCATTCAGCACGCTATCGGATTCACGTAATTGCTCGATCCGGCGGACCGCATGAATGACAGTCGTATGGTCACGACCACCAAATTTCCGGCCGATTTCCGGCAATGAACGCGATGTCATCTGCTTGGCTAAATACATTGCTATCTGACGTGGGCGCGCCACTGCCCGCGCGCGCCGCGCCGACAACATATCCGCAAGCCGGACGTTAAAATATTCCGCTGCTTTGCGCTGAATCTCATCAATAGTGATGCGCCGCTCACTGGCCCGCAGCAGGTCTTGCAGAACTTCGCGCGACAGTTCTATGGTGACTGGCCGCGCCACAAGCTTGGCGAACAGCACAACGCGGTTTAGCGCGCCTTCTATATCCCGCACATTGGTGGTAATGCGATGCGCCAGAAATTCCAGCACATGCGGTTCAATTATGGGGCTGGCGGCCTGACCCTCAGGCAACGCCCGCATCGCTTCGGCTTTTGTCTGTAATATGCCCAGGCGCAACTCGTAATCGGCCGGATGGATGTCCGCAACAAGGCCCCAGCCAAGACGCGAACGGATGCGCTCCTCAATTCCCTCCAGATCGGAGGGAGAACGGTCAGCAGATATCACCAGTTGCTTATTATGTTCAACAAGGGCGTTGAAAGTATGAAAAAATTCATCCTGCGTCGAATCCTTGCCGCCGATGAACTGCACATCATCAACCATCAGCACATCCACCGAGCGCAGGGCCTCCTTAAACGGCATGGTGTCCTTCTCACGCAGCGCCTTGATGAACTGATACATAAATTTTTCCGCCGACAGATACAGTACATTGCGTTCTGGATGGCGCATGCGCAATTCATTCGCTATGGCGTGCATTAAATGAGTTTTTCCAAGCCCCACGCCGCCATGCAGAAACAAAGGGTTAAATGACGGCGCATCGGTATCGGCAACCCGGCGCGCCGCCGCATGCGCGAACTCGTTTGATTTTCCGACAACAAAAGTATCGAAGGTAAAGCGCGGATCAATTGGCGCGCCAATCCGGCCATAAGCGCTGCTGAGCGGCTGCGCAGCAAGCGTGAGCGGCACGCCTGCCATCTTCGCGCGCGCCGGTTGTTGTGTTGCGTCTTCCGCCGCGCATGATACGGCGGCGGCGTCACTGCCCGCAGTGCGAAGATCAATTTTATGCACAGATGGATTATGGCCCGCCCAAGCAGACAGAATTTTTTCAGCAAAATGCGTATTGATCCAATCCCGCTTAAAGCGGCTGGCAATGACAAGCAGGGCGACGCCGCCATCAATCCCGTCACAATTCACAAACCGCAGCCAATTATTAAACGCCGATTCACCCAACTCATTTTTTAATTGCGTCAGAACAGCTTGCCACTGCGTACCCGCATCCACGGCGGCGGGATTAATCTGTCCATTGAGCTTTTTGCCGTCCATTACGTCGCCCCCATGAAGAAAAACGTTTCTTCTGATTTGCAAGCCGTTCCGATGCCGTCAATTCCCCGCCAAGGCAGAAGCGCAGAGTGCGCAGTTTAATCCGCATCACAAAGCCGCTAATTTTAGCGCTGCCGCCAGGGAAGGCCCGCAGCCTTCCATCCATTCGTGCCGCCGCGATGCCCAGATGCATCAGCGTCCCCCTCAAACCCGCCCGCCAGATTGTAACAGCGCGCCCTGCCGGCCGCCGTCATGCTGATCGCGGCGTCCCGCGAGCGCACGCCGGAACGGCATATAAATATCAGCGGCGCCTCGACCGGCGCCAGCAATTTGGCGAGCTGGTCCGCAACTTGATCTGTGAAATCGGGGGTTTTCGCCATATCTGGATATCGCTGCCACTCAATCATTAGAACAGGCTTGTTCAATTGCGATAAATCCGGCAGGCCAACAAAATTCCATTCCGCCACTGTGCGCACATCGACCAAAACTGCTGTTGCGTCATTGGTCAGCAAGTCAATGGCGGTGGCCGGGTTAATATCGCCTGCATAGCCGAGATGATCCCGATGGTTGGGAAGCTCCCTTGCTGCGGTGAACAGGCCCGTTGGATTTGGATCAGTCATCATAGCCCTCTAAGAACAGAATTCCAGTATTATCTGGTATGCATATAAGTACACAGACACATACATCGCCATGATGTAAGCTTAAACGCAGCCTATACTATAAATGGTATAAAGAAAAACGTTCCGAAAAAAAATTTTCGGCCAAAAATACGCAAATTTTACATATTATTATTTGAATTTCGCGCCCAAGGAAGAAGAAGATTTCAGTGTAGCTAGCAGGATTTCAGGGCGCAACAAGATTCAGCAGACATATTTGGGTATTTCCCCTAAAAAAAACCTTGACCAAAGAGAAACTGTTTATTGCTGTGGGGTTACAGATTTATGATCCATTATTAAAAAAATAAACCCATCCAGTGTGGCTTTTCCAACACCCCTTGAGGACTCTTATGTATGCGATGGCGGCGCGAAAAAGGCCGGAAACACATTCCGGCCCATCAGAAAAAAGTAAGCTGACGCAGGCGCTTACGTTTAGGGTGTCATGCCCTGAATACGCAGAGTCAGCCGCGACACCTTGCGCGAGGCGGCGCGCCGCATGAGGGCGCCCTTTTGCGCGCCGCGCATCAATTCCGGCTCGGCCACGCATAACGCCGCCAACGCCGCAACCCGATCCCCCTTGGCAATGGCCTCTTCGACACTGCGCACATAGGTGCGTACCCGGTTCCGGCGTGCGCCATTCACTGTTGCGCGGCGCGCATTTTGCCGGATCCGCTTCGTTGCCTGCCGTGTATTAGCCATATTATCCTTGCCTAAATCATCTTGCCGGAAGAGGCGGGGTTATAGCCCCCATATCAGACAAGGTCAATAACCGGCTCAGCGGTGCTTGAAGTTGGGCTTGCGTTTTTCGTTGAAGGCGGCCATCCCCTCGCCTTGATCGTCTGTCGCGAACATGGCATGGAACAACCGGCGCTCAAACCGCACCCCCTCACTCAGGGTGGTTTCATAGGCGCGATTGACGGATTCCTTGGCCATCATCACAATTGGCATCGATAATTCGCAAATCTTCGCGGCCACTTTCAGCGCCTCATTCACCAGATCCGCGGCTGGCACAATGCGGCTAACCAGGCCAGCGCGTTCCGCCTCCACGGCATCCATCATGCGCGCCGTCAGGCACATTTCCATCGCCTTTGACTTGCCCACAAAGCGGGTCAGGCGCTGGGTGCCGCCCGCCCCCGGCATGACGCCCAGATTGATCTCGGGCTGGCCGAATTTTGCGGTGTCGGCGGCGAGAATAAAATCGCACATCATGGCTAGCTCGCAGCCGCCGCCCAGGGCAAAACCCGCCACCGCCGCAATCACCGGTTTGCGGCAGCGCGCCACTCGCTCCCAATTCGAGGTGATAAAATCCTCTTTGAACACATCCATATAGGATTTTGGCTGCATTTCCTTGATGTCAGCCCCTGCGGCGAAGGCGCGATCATTACCTGTAATCACCATGCAGCCGATGTTCGCATCGGCCTCAAATGCGTCCAGCGCCACTTCCATTTCATTCATCAGCGCAGCGCAAAGGGCGTTCAGCGCCTGTGGCCGGTTAAGACGGATCAGGCCAACCCGGGCATGGGTTTCGACGATGATATTTTCGTAAGCCATGTGTTGCTCCTATTTCTCCGCGCGCGGGGCAATGCGAAAGCGGACTATCGTTTCATTGGTGGCATGGGGAAGGGTTTGGGGAAAATCTATCTCAAGGGTCTCTGTGTCGCGGATAAAGCGCGTCTCTTGCTCAGGGTCAGGCCGCCAGCCCAATTGTGGCAGAGAACGGCGGTAAAAATCCAGCACTTGCGTCTGGGTAATTACGCCATCGGCAAAGGATTCTACGATTCTGCCGGCAGGCGTATCGAACAAAAGCTGCATCTCAGGGCGCTCGCTCAGAGCGTCCATCAAGGGTAAATCCTCGATCGCGCCGGAAAATTCCGCCGCCCGTAATAGCCCTGGAATGATGAGCAAAAACGCCAGCAGGCTAACGCTGACATTTTGGGCAAAAAAATGTCGAGCGCCCGGATTGCACAATCCGCTGTATTTTCTTATTGCAGCGCTTACACGCCTCACCCTCGCGGCCATAGACATCGAACCCATGCTGAAAATAACCAAGCCCTCCATCAGCCGCGGCAAAATCCCGTAAACTCGATCCACCCGCCGCGATTGCTTCAAGCAATACGCCGCGGATCGCCTCCGCCAGCCGCCCGGCCCGTACGCCCGCCAAGGTATTAGCCTGGCGGAGCGGCGACAGGCCCGCACGGAACAGCGCCTCGCAAACATAGATGTTGCCGAGGCCCGCGACAATGCGCTGATCCAGCAGCGCCGCCTTGAGCGGAGTTCTGCGTCCGCCAAACGCCTGGGTCAGCCAAGGGCCGGACAATTCATTGCCCAGCGGCTCGATCCCAAGATCACGCAGAAACCGGTTATCGCCAAGCGCATCGGCCTGGATCAGATCCATAAACCCGAACCGGCGCGGGTCGCTGTAAATCAGGCTGGCTCCGTCATCAAGATGAAACACCACATGCTGGTGCTTGCCGCCATGGCGCTCCACCTGGTCACCGGCAAAGCCATAACGCCCTGACATGCCAAGATGCGACAACAGCACCAGCCCGCCTTCCATGCCTATCAGCAGATATTTCGCCCGCCGCTCCACAGAGAGTATCGCGCGGCCTTTAATCCGCCTGGCAAAATTAGCCGGAAACCGGAACCGCAAATCCGCGCGATTAAGATCAACCCGCAATATCCGCCGTCCGGTCAGGCGCGGCTCAAGCCCCCGGCGGATGGTTTCGACTTCGGGTAATTCAGGCATCGCCCCTTGTAGCGCAAGCTTAACTGTTGAGCTATAGTCTGGATGTGCCGAAGGGAAAAAGGTTGAAGGGCTAAGACAATAATGGCCAAGAAGCAAAAATTCTCAGCAAGCGTCTGGCGTGAGGGCAAGTGGTATATTGCGCAATGTCTTGAAGTAGATGTCGTTAGTCAGGGATCGAGTGAGTCGGCTGCGCTAAAAAACCTGGCGGATGCGCTGGAACTTCACTTCGCACCGCCGATGGCGACCCAGGCGCCTAAAGTGCTGCCCTTAGTGGTAAAGGGACGTGCCGCTTAAAAGCCTGCCATTTCGGGAAATTCAACGCCGGTTATTAGCGGCAGGATGGCGTGAAGCCGGACAGACAGGAAGTCACGTAAAATTCGCCAAGCGCGTTGGGAATGGTTTGCGCACCACCATTGTGCCCAAACATCGTGAAGTAGCGCTTGGTACACTACGCGGCATTCTGCGGCAGGCGGCAATTAGTCCTGAAGATTTTGAGCGACTGTAAAGAAAAGGCCGACAGCCCCAACTCGGATAATTCAGGCATCGCCCTTGTAGCGCACCCTATCCGCTTGCGCTATGGTCCAGCCATGACCGCAACCACCCATTTTGGCGCCAAAGAAGTGCCCGAGGGCGACAAGGCGCGCCTTGTGGGCCTCGTGTTTGACGCTGTCGCCCCCCGTTATGATCTGATGAATGATGTGCTGTCGGGCGGCATGCACCGGTTGTGGAAGGCGGCCATGGTGGATTGGCTGCGCCCGCGCGCCGGTTTGGAGATGATCGATGTGGCGGGCGGCACCGGCGATATTGCGGGCCGGGTGCTGCAGCGCGTAAAGGGCCAGGCCGAAATCACGGTTTGCGATATTAATGTCAGTATGCTGAATATGGGGCGCGTGCGCGCGGGCGATGCGCCCATTCGCTGGCTGGCGGGGGATGCGCAAAACCTGCCCTGCCCGGACAGGTCGTTTGACGCCTACACGATCGCGTTTGGCATTCGCAACGTCACGCATATTGATGCGGCGTTGCGTGAGGCGCACCGGGTGCTGAAACCCGGCGGACGATTTTTATGCCTGGAGTTTTCCAGCGTCGATATGCCCGGCCTGGATAAATTATATGATCTTTATTCGTTCAAATTGATGCCGTTGCTCGGCGAAGTGATCGGCGGCAACCGGGACGCCTATCAATATCTGGCGGAAAGCATCCGCCGTTTTCCTGATCAGAATAAATTTGCTCAAATGATCCGTGATGCAGGATTTGCGCAGGTGACTTTCCGTAATCAGTTGGCGGGCATCGCCGCCATTCATTCCGGCTGGCGGATTTAAGCACGCAATGTTTGACCCCGTCACGGCGTTTGGTAATAGCTTTCGCCTGATCCGCGCCGCGCGCGCATTGGCGCGCCATGACGCGCTATTTGCGCTGGAGGGCATGCCGGTTCCACACCTCAGTGTGCGCATGCTGCGCTGGCTGGCGGCGCTGCGGACGCCGTGGGAGCGCCAGCGCGCTGCTGACGCTTCGCTATCACCCGGGGCGAGGCTGGCCGGGGCGCTGCATGAATTGGGACCAAGCTATATCAAGCTTGGCCAGATGCTGGCGACACGGCC
Source organism: uncultured Alphaproteobacteria bacterium (assembly GCA_947085465.1). GTDB lineage: Bacteria > Pseudomonadota > Alphaproteobacteria > UBA11222 > UBA11222 > CAMTWQ01. The sequence continues at coordinate 3,799 of CAMTWQ010000036.1, read as the reverse complement.
CGATATCATCGGCGATCAACTGGCGCGCGATCTGATGCGCCTGCAAGACCGCTTGCCGCCTTTTTCGCAGGCCGAGGCGCGCGAAGCCGTGGCGCAGGAACTGGGCGGCGCGGTGGAGGATCATTTCACAGAATTCGGCGTGGCCGTCGCCGCCGCCTCGATTGCCCAGGTGCACCGCGCCCGCGTTGCGGATGCGGAGATGCAGGATGTGGCGGTAAAAATTCTGCGCCCGGATATCGAGCGCGCATTCTCCCGCGATCTGGAAAGTTTCTTCTGGCTGGCGCGGCTGATTGAACGATTTGGTCCCACGGCGCAGCGTCTGCGCCCGGTGGAGGTGGTGCGCACCCTGGCTGATAGCGTCGCGCTTGAGATGGATTTGCGCTATGAGGCCGCCGCCGCATCGGAGCTGGCCGAGAACATGGCGGGCGAAGATGACGCCAAGGAATTCCGTGTTCCAAAGATCGACTGGCGGCGCACATCACGGCGCCTGTTGACCCTTGAATGGATTGACGGCATTCCGATTGGCGAGCGTGAGGCGCTGATTGCTGCGGGGATAGACCCAAACGCATTGGCGGCGTCAGTCATCCGCATCTTTCTTAAACAAGCGATGCGCGATGGCTTTTTTCATGCGGACCTGCATCAGGGAAATCTGTTTGTTGATGCAAGCGGCGTGATTGTCGCCGTCGATTTCGGCATCATGGGCCGGCTGGATATGCGCAACCGCCGCTATCTGGCCGAGATTCTGTTTGGCTTTATCCGCCGCGACTACAAGCGTGTGGCGGAAGTGCACTTCGAAGCGGGATTCGTTGCGCGCGATAAATCGGTTGAGGCTTTCGCCCAGGCGCTGCGCTCAATCGGCGAGCCGATTTTTGGCCTTCGGGCGGGGGATATTTCCATGAGCCGGCTGCTGATGCAGCTATTCCAGGTAACCGAAACCTTTGAGATGCGCACCCAGCCGCAATTGCTGTTGCTGCAAAAAACCATGGTGGTGGTGGAAGGGGTAGCGCGCGGGCTTGATCCGCAGGTGGATTTCTGGAGCGTGTCGGAGCCGGTTCTAAAGCAGTGGATTGAAGCGCATCTGGGCCCCGAGGCGCGGCTGATGGAGGCCGCCGAAAGTGTCGGCGCGCTGGCGCGGGCGCTGCCCAATCTGCCGCATCTGATCGAGCGGGCCGAGCGCGCCTTGGAACGATTTTATGGTGACGCGCGCCAGGAAGAAACCCCGCTCGCCCGCAATGGCTTCGCCAACATAGGCTGGTGGGTCGCCGCTGCCGCGATTTTAGCCCTGATGTTAAGCCGGGTTTAGGATTTATTGACAAGCGTCAACTGACGGTATACATAAACACATGATCCAGTCATTCCGGCATCGTGGACTGAAACGCTTTTATGAACGAAGCGAACGTGGTGCAGTCAGGCCCGATTTGGCGGACCGGATTGAAACCATTTTGCTGCGTCTCGACAACATGGAACAGATTGAAGATATGGATATGCACTCTTTCCGGCTACACCCGTTGAAAGGCGATTTGAAGGGCTTTTGGAGCGTGACCCTTAACGCCAATTGGCGGATTATCTTCCGGCTTGATTCTGGCGATGTTTTCGATGTGGATTTAGTGGACTATCATTAGGAGGAATACGGATGTCAATGAAGAACCCGCCCCATCCCGGCAAGTCAATAGCGCTGGATTGCCTGCAACCGTTTGATCTTTCCGTCACCGAAGGGGCCAGAATTTTGGGCGTGTCCAGGCAGACCCTTTCTAATCTGGTGAATGGCGGGGGTGGCGTGTCGCCGGAAATGGCCATTCGTCTGTCCAAGGCGTTTGGCAGCACGCCCCAGGCCTGGCTTAAAATGCAACTGGCGTACGATCTGGCACAGGCCGAAAAACACGCCAGCAAGATCAAGGTTAAACGCTATGAACCAGCGTAAGGATGATCCGGCATAATGGGACGAGAACTTCAACACCCACTCCTTTGTTCCGAATGTTTTACCGATCATGGGCTTATACTAGAAGCTCGTAAACTGGGCAAAGTGTCGCGTCAAAAATGTCCAAACTGCAATTCAAAATCAGGCGCGAAACTTGACCATGCAGAATTAGACAACCTAGCACAACATTTCTTTGTAAACGGAACGTTTCATAGAACTGAGTTTGGTGGTGCGTCAGTACTCCAATTTAATCAGTATCAACAAGGTAAGCGGGAAGTCAGATTTCCAGCTTGGTTGGAACAAGACGCACACATTATAGAGGATAAGCTTGGGGTCGGCATATTCTACTATGGCCCGCCATTGTGGCGCCTTGGTCATATTGAGCCATTAAAGGCCCTTGAGAAAAAACAGTCGCAACAGTCGGCGTCAGATGACGTTGTTAGACGCTTTCCTAGACGGCATCTTGAAAAAGGCGATACCTTCTATCGCTTGAGAAAAGGGATTGCTGCCGGACGGAAAAGTTATCCATCTCAATATGATCCTCCTCCCGGACCACTTTATAAAAAAGGCCGATTGAATGGCGGGGATTTCCCTGTTCTTTACGGATCACAAGACCTTGAGATTTGTGTGCATGAGTGTCGTGTTACAAAAGCGGATGAATGCTATGTCGCCACCTTAAAAATTGTGCAGCCTTTAGTACTGCTAGACCTATGTGCTGATATCAACGATGACAGTCGCACGCCTTTTGAAAGCCTCGCTCTCGCCATTCGATTTATCTTCTCCGCTGAAAAGCATAGTTATAAAATTTCTCGGGCAATTGCCGAAGCTGCGGTTCGAGCAGGACTTGACGGGATAGTGTTCCCTTCGTATTTCAGCTCCCTGCGCGGAGACCTAATTCCAAATATAGCACTATTTGGTCGTCCAATTAAAAATGGCGTCGTCGAATTACTTAGCATAAACAGCTTATCTCTCAAGGCCGCAGAATATACATTGCAGCTTGGCCCATGCCTCCGCTCATAAAATAACGATTCTCACACGGAGAACTATAGGTAATTGTCACTGATCCTTTCGGGCGTTTAACGCAGGAGATCGCCCCTTTCAATTTACATGCGGATGCAGTAGTTTGTTATATACTTCACAATCAAGGGCCGGTTTGAACTGATGTTATCGGGCAAGCGCGTTCTACTTATCATTGGCGGCGGCATTGCGGCTTATAAAAGCCTTGATCTGATCCGCCGTCTGCGTAACCAGAACGCCAGTGTGCGGTGCATTCTGACGGCGGGCGGGACGCAGTTTGTAACCCCATTATCGGCGGCCAGCCTGTCCGGGGACAAGGTTTATACCGAACTGTTCGATCTGATGAACGAAGCGGAAATGGGGCATATTCAGCTATCGCGCGATGCCGATCTGCTGGTGGTGGCGCCCGCAACCGCTGATCTGATGGCGCGTATGGCGCATGGGCTGGCCGATGATCTGGCGACCACCGCGCTGCTAGCGACCGACAAGCCGGTGTTGATTGCGCCCGCCATGAATGTGCGCATGTGGAACCATGCCGCGACCCGGCGCAATCTGGCTAGGCTGCGCGAAGATGGCGTTGCGGTTATCGGCCCCAATGAGGGGGACATGGCCTGTGGTGAATTTGGCCCCGGCCGGATGGCGGAACCGGATGAGATTGTGAACGCTATTATGGGACTGCTGGTTCCTGCTGCGCGGCCACTAAGCGGATTGCGCGCTCTGGTGACATCGGGGCCAACGCATGAGCCGATTGATCCGGTGCGCTATATCGCCAACCGTTCATCCGGCAAGCAGGGGCACGCGATCGCTGCCGCCCTTGCGGCATTGGGCGCGGAAACAGTGCTGGTGACTGGCCCGGTGCAGGAG
>CAMTWQ010000035.1:0-42150 GCA_947085465.1 uncultured Alphaproteobacteria bacterium | reverse complement strand
GAACTGGTCGGCATCGCCAAAGCCATGGGCGAAGGCGGCAAAGGCGTGTTCGAGATGATTTCCGATTTGAAGGATGTCGATGCGGAATTCCACATCTTCCATGACATGGTTGAACAAAGCGGCCTGCCAATGTCGATCTCCATGGCCGAAGCGGAAAGCAAGCCGCAAGCGTGGCGCAAATTGTATGCGAAGCTGCAAGACGCCAACCAGCAAGGCCTCAGTTTCCGCGCCCAGATCGCGCCGCGGCCGATCGGCCTGCTGATGGGATTGCAGGCCTCGTTCCATCCCTTCTCCTCGACGCCCGGCTATCGCGAGATTTCCGCGCTGCCTTTGGCCGAACGGGTGCAGGCGATGCGCGATCCGGCGCGCCGCGCCAGGATCATCGCGGAAAATCCCGACAGCCGCAACATGGCGGTGGGCCTGCTATATACGCTTAACCGGGTGTACCAGTTGGGCGATCCGCCGGAATATGAACCACTGCCGGAAGCCAGCGTCAAGGCGCGCGCCGACGCCATGGGCGTCAACCCGCGTGAGCTGGCTTATGACCTGCTGCTGGAAGATGAGGGGCGCGCACTGCTGTATGTGCCGATCGCCAATTACGCATTCGGCAATCTTGATACGGTGCGCGAAATGCTGCTCAGTGATTACACCACGCCGGGGCTTGGCGATGGCGGCGCGCACTGCGGCGCGATCTGTGACGCCAGCTTTCCAACCTATATGCTGACCCATTGGGCGCGTGACCGGCATAGGGGCGAACAGTTGCCGCTGGAATTTGTGGTCAAGCGCCAGACCCGCGATACGGCCGAGCTGGCGGGCTTCCTGGATCGCGGCCAGTTGAAGCCGGGCATGAAGGCCGACATCAATGTGATCGACTTCGCCAGGCTAGGCCTGCGCCCGCCGGAAATCGTCCACGATCTGCCAACCGGCGCGCGGCGTCTGGTGCAAAGGGCCGAAGGTTACCGCTACACCATCGTCTCCGGTAAAGTCACCTTCGAGAACGGCGTGTCCACCGGCGAATTCCCCGGCAAACTGGTGCGCGGCCAACAACCGGCCCCAGTTCTGAGCGCCGCCGAATAACTGAATAACAAAGGAGCAACAAGCTATGCATGATCTAGTTATACGCGGCGGGACAATTATCGACGGCAACGGTGGCGCGCGCTTTACCGGCGATGTTGCGGTGGATAATGGAACCATTACGGCTGTCGGCGCAGTGCCCGGCAAAGGCAAAAAGGAAATCGACGCCAAGGGCCTGCTGGTGACGCCAGGCTTTGTCGATGTGCATACCCATTATGACGCGCAGGTGTCGTGGGATGCGTTGATTTCGCCCTCGTGCTGGCATGGGGTGACCACTATCGTCATGGGCAATTGCGGCGTGGGTTTTGCCCCCGTCCGGCCCGAACACCAGGACGCCCTGATCGCCCTGATGGAAGGGGTGGAGGACATTCCCGGCGCCGTGCTGACCGAAGGCATGAAATGGGAATGGGAAAGCTTTGCTGAATATCTGAACGCCATTGAGGCCAAGCCGCATGCGCTCGACATCGGCGCGCAATTGCCGCATGCGGCCTTGCGGGTTTATGTGATGGGCGACCGGGCGATCCGCCGCGAGGCCGCCACTGACGCCGACATCACCGAGATGGGACGGCTTGCCGCCGAGGCGATGCACGATGGCGCAATTGGCTTTTCCTCATCGCGCAGCCTGGCGCACCGCTCACGCGATGGAGACATCATCCCAAGCTATGGGGCCGAGCGCAAAGAACTGGTCGGCATCGCCAAAGCCATGGGCGAAGGCGGCAAGGGCGTGTTTGAAATGATCTCGGACTTCACCGATATGGACGCCGAGTTTTCCATCCTGCGCGACATGGCCGAGCAAAGCAAACTGCCCATGTCAATCTCGCTGATCCAGTTCGATCAACGGCCCGATGGGTGGCGCGATCTGCTTAACCTGATTACCGGCGCGGCGAATGACGGCCTGCCGATGAAGGGCCAGGTCGCCGCCCGCCCGATCTGTCTGCTGCTGGGATTGCAGGCGACATTGAACCCGTTCAGCACCCATCCGAGCTATCGCAAAATTGCCGATTTGCCGCTTGAAGAGCGGGTCGCCAAAATGCGCGATCCGGAAATCCGCCGGCAAATTCTTTCGGAAGCGCCTCGCGGAAATGCGATGGTCACTAGCGTCTTCAGATCCATGCACAAGATTTTCCCGCTTGGCAATCCGCCGGATTATGAGCCGCCAATTGAGAAGAGCATCAAGGCGATGGCCGAGGCGCGTGGCATAGATCCGAGTGAAATGGCCTATGACCTGATGCTGGAGCGTGACGGGGAAGAACTGTTATATGCGCCGCTGGCCAATTACTCGGCAAACAATATCGACGTGGTGCGCGAGATGATCCTTAGCCCGCATACGGCGTTTGGGCTTGGCGATGGCGGCGCGCATTGCAGCGTTATTTGCGACGCCTCATTCCCGACCACGCACCTTATCCACTGGGGACGCGACCGTACGCGCGGTGAAAAACTGCCGCTCGAATATCTGGTCAAGCGGCAAACCCAGGACACCGCAAGGCTGGTCGGCTTTTTGGACCGCGGCGTTTTGGCGCCTGGCATGAAGGCGGATATCAACATCATCGATTTTGATAATCTTACGCTGGAAGCGCCGCACATCGTGTTTGACCTGCCCGCAGGCGGCAAGCGGCTGATCCAGAAAGCCGAGGGTTATAAGTACACCATCGTGTCGGGCCAGGTTACGTTCAAGGACGGAGAATCCACCGGCGCGCTTCCGGGCCGCCTGTTGCGCGGCCGCCAGCCGGCGCCGGCAATGCGCGCGGCTGAGTAACAAATGCACCCGTCAGTGCGTGCGTGGCGGCTTGGCCACGCGCGCACTGTTTCTGGCCGGAAAACCCGGTCCGGGTTTTCCTATAAACGCTCTGGCGACAAATGAAATTATGGCGGCTTAAGCCAGTAAATATAGACCGGCAGAAATAAACGCCGCCAAAAATGCCGTGTTAGCGCCCAGTAACATTACTGGCCGCCAGCCCACTTCCGTGAGTGTCTTCAACGAGGTTTTGATCCCGAGCGCTGCAATCGCCGCAAGCAAACACCAGCGCGAGGCTGTGCTTCCCGCCTCGACAGCCAGTTGCGGCAGCAGCCCGAAGCTGTTGACAAGCACCAGAACCACAAACAGAACCAGAAACCAGGGCAGGCGCGGTATGGCGATTTTGCCTTCAGATTTATTCTGTTTACGGAAGATAATCGATAAACATAACACCACCGGCACCAGCATCGCCACCCGTAATAACTTCACTATCGTGGAAACCTCGCCAGTTTCATCCGAGATCATATAGCCAGCGCCCACCACCTGGGCCACATCGTGGATTGTGCCCCCAAGGAACAAGCCGGCAGTAACATTGGAAAGCCCCGCCTGCGCGACTAGGGCTGGATAGAAAATCATCGCAACGGTTGAGAGCGTGGCGACGCCAATTACAGTCACAATCGTGTTGCGCTCCAAATGCCGCGAAATGGGAAGCGCGGATGCAATGGCAAGCGCCGCCGCAACGCCGCAGATAGCGACGGCGCCGCCGCTGAGTATGCCCTCTTCCTGCTCCAGCTTAAGTACGCGCGCGGCCAGCAGGCTAAACAGAATAGTGGTCCCAACGGCCAGAACAACAAGCGTCAGATTGGCAAACCCCAGGCTGCTTACCTGATCAACGGTAATGCGCACACCAAGCAGCCCGACGCCGAGGCGCAACACGCCGCGCGCGGCAAGATCGATGCCGGGCACACTGCGTTTTTCATCCGCCAGAAAATGAAACGACATGCCAAGCAGCAGCGCAAACAGCATCACCGGGCCGCCATAATGATCAGCGATCCACGCCGCCGCCAGGCCAACCACAACAGCAATCGACACGCCAGGCGCAGCAGCCCGGACATACGCCGAAATCGCCGGTAACGAAAGACCTGGCGGCGGCGGCGGCGGGGCATACAGAACGCCTTCCATGGCGTCCCACGACAGATCGGCTTTTTCACGCCCTGCATTCATACGGCGGCCCCCCCGGATTTGCGGCTCTACATTTACAGGAGAGTTTAGTATTATTTGCCGTCACGGCAAATGTAATAGCCAAGTAACTTGCCCCGATCCTGATTTTGAGCCAAATTGTGCTTGCGTCACGCAATAGGAGAATAACCATGAAATTGTGCTGGTTCCATCTCATGCCCTATACGGATTTGCCGGACGATTTTCAGCAAAAGCATAATTCCGTATGGGTTGATATCGACTCGCGCCTGTTTGATCCGCAAAAAGCGCATCACATGTATAACGACTTTATGGACGAGCTGGAGTTCGCCGCTGATTGCGGCTTTGACGCCATATGCGTCAATGAGCATCACGCTAACGGCTATGGTTTGATGCCGTCGCCAAATCTGATCGCCTCGACACTTGCACGCCGCACCAAGGACACCGCGATCTGCGTCATGGGTAATTCACTAGCGCTGTATAATCCGCCGACCCGCGTCGCCGAGGAATTCGCCATGCTCGATTGCATTTCAGGCGGGCGTCTCATTGCGGGTTTTCCCGTCGGCACGCCGATGGACACTTGCTACGCCATGGGGCAAAACCCATCCAGTTTGCGCGAGAAATACCGTGAGGCGCATGATCTGGTAATGAAGGCATGGACCGAGAAAGATACGTTTTCGTTCGATGGGCGTTATAACCAAATCCCATTCGTGAATATCTGGCCGCGCCCGTTACAGCAACCGCATCCCCCTGTATGGATTCCCGGCGGCGGGTCCGTAGAAACCTGGCAATGGTGCGCCGAGATGGATTATGTCTACGCGTATCTTTCCTATTTTGGCTACAAGGCGGGCATGGAAACCATGCTGGGCTTTTGGGACGAAATGAATAAGCTGGGCAAGGATTTGAACCCCTACCGCGCCGGATTTCTGCAATTTGTGGGCGTCGCGGAAAGCCATGAAGAGGCAATGAAAATATACAAGGAACCGGCGGAATATTTCTATGGCCGTTGCCTGCATGTGGATTCGGCCTATGCGGCGCCTCCTGGGTATACCACCGAGGAAACGATCCGGCGCAAGGTCAATTCGCAGGTGATGAAGGTTGCCACCTCCGGCGGCGCCCGCATGGTGAATGTCGCCACCGACATCGAACATATCGAGCAAGAAGGCTATGTCATTCTGGGCAGTCCTGATGAAGTGGCCGAAAAACTGCGCAAGGTGGCGAACGAAATGAATGTCGGACACCTGATGCTGCTGCTTCAATACGGCAATATGAGCAAAGACCTCAGCAACTATAACACCAAGCTGTTTGCCGAAAAGGTAATGCCGCAGATCAAGGACATTTTCGATGACAAATGGGAAGATCATTGGTGGCCAAAGCCGATGCCCGCCAACGAGCGGGCCATTCCCGCCCGCATGACTAGGGAAGCCGCAGAGTGAGTGAATTAAAGCAGCGAAAAGTCACGCTGAATGGCGTGGAAACCCGTGTATGGGAAAAAGGCGCAGGCGAACCCATTGGTTATTTCCCCGGCTATGGCGGCGCACCGCGATGGCATGGGTTTCTCGATGAGCTGGCGAAAAAACGCAGGGTGATTGCGCCATCCCTGCCAGGGTTTCCGGGCGGCGGGCTTGGCCATCTAAAGCTTGATAGTCATCTGGACTGGGTCATTGCGTGCGCTGATCTTTTAGAGATGTCAGGGCTATCCGGCGCCGATTTGATTGGCGTGGGATTTGGCGGCGCGCTGGCCGCCGATGTGGCGGCCATATTTGGGCAAAAGGTGCGCAAGCTGGCGTTGATTTCCGCTTACGGGCTGTATGATGAGAGTGAGCCTATCACCAATGTATGGGCGCAACGCCCCGGCACGGTACAGAATATTCTATGCGCCAATCCGGCGCGATTTACCGATCTTACTACAATGCCCAATGATTATAATCCGGTGGAGTGGCAGATCGAGATGATCCGGGCAAGCGAGGCGGCGGCGCGCTATCTGTGGCCATTCGGCAATACGCATCTTGACAAGCGCCTGGCGAGGATCAAGCAGCCAACCCTGCTGATCCGGGGCAGCGAAGATAAAGTGATCCCTGCCTCTTACATGAAAAGATTTGCGTCCGGTATCGGCGCCAATGCTAAAACTGTCACCATTAATGACGCCGGGCATTTAGCGGAACTGGATGAGCCGGTTGCTGTCGCAAACGCCATACTCGGATTTGCAGGATAAGCATGATGAAAGCAGCACTGTGTAAAAAGATTGGCGAGCCGGAAGATTTGGTGATAGCCGACATACCCGCGCCGCAAATGCGCGACGATCATATCCGCATTCGCGTTCACGCCTGCGCCCTAAACTTTCCCGATATATTGACGGTGCAGGGAAAATATCAACGCCAGCCGCCGATGCCGTTTCCGCCCGGAATGGAATGTGCGGGCGAGGTGATGGAAGTTGGCCCCCGCGCCAGAGGCGGTTTCAAGATTGGCGACCGGGTGATGGCGCAGCCTGGCGTTGGCTGCCTGGCCGAGGAAGTTTGCGCATCGCCCATGAGCGTCTATGGCATACCCGATAATGTTTCGTTTGAACAGGCCGCCGGATTCATCGTCACCTATGGCACCGTGTATCACGCCTTTGCTGATCGCGGCGATTTGAAGCGCGGCGAAACATTACTGGTGCTAGGTGCTGCGGGCGGCGTTGGCCTGTGCGCGGTGGAACTTGGCAAGCTGATGGGCGCAACCGTCATCGCCGCCGCCAGCAGCGACGCCAAGCTTAAAGTTTGCGAACAGTATGGCGCCGATCATTTGCTGAATTACACTATCGAGCCGATTAAGGAAACCGTACTTGGCCTGACTGGCGAAAAGGGCGCTGACGTGGTGTTTGACCCGGTCGGCGGCGATGCGACGCTGCAATCGCTGCGCTGCATCAACCGCAATGGCCGGCTGCTGATCATCGGCTTCGCCAGCGGAACAATTGCCGATATACCGGCCAACCGTTTGCTGCTGCGCCAATGCCTGGCGGTCGGCGTCGCCTATGGCAGCTATAGCATCGCGTTTCCCGAAAAATCACGCGAGAACATGGCGGTGCTGACCAAATGGTGGGGCGAGGGGAAATTAAAGCCGCATGTGTCAATGACATTTCCGCTTGAGAAAACCACCGACGCCATGAACGCGCTGGTTACCCGCAAGGCGATCGGCAAAGTGGTGGTGAGGATCCCTTAACTCACTCAATCATCGCCTGATAGGTTAGCACTTTCATTTCACGGCGCAGCGGATAGCTGGAGGACGGCATCAGTTGGGTCAGCAGCATGCCGATCAATTCTTCCTCTGGATCAATCCAGAACATGGTGCTGGCCATGCCGCCCCAGGCGTATTCGCCCGGCGTGCCAATGACCTGGGCGCGCGAAGGATCGAGCATAACGGAAAAGCCAAGGCCAAAGCCGATGCCGTCATAGCTGGTTTCACTGAACACCGGCTGGCCCATGCTGGTCAGATCGCCGCCAGACGGCAGATGGTTGCGCGTCATATATTCGACGGTCTTGCGCCCCAGCAACCGTGCGCCATCCAGTTCGCCCTTGTTCAACAGCATGGTGGTAAAGCGCAAATAATCCGCCGCCGTAGACGCCAGCCCGCCGCCGCCCGACAAAAATGGCCGGGGTGACAGATAACGGCTGGTTGGTCCCGCATCGGCCACCTTTAATCCGCCATCCTTAGTTTTGGAGTAATTGCTGGTCAGGCGATCCGCCTTTCCCGCAGGCACCGTAAAACTGGTGTCGGTCATTCCCAATGGACCAAAAATCCGTGTACGGAAAAATTCATCCAGCGGCATGCTGGATATCACCTCAACCAGATGCCCAAGCACATCGGTTGACATGGAATAGTTCCAGCGTGCGCCCGGTTGAAACTGCAACGGCATTTTGGCGAGCTCCCGCATGAACGCCTCAAGGCTGAGCTTTGTTGTGCCGCTATCAAGCTCATTCAACCGGTACATGGCGTCCACCGGCGACGCGCCCATAAAGCCGTAGGTGAGTCCAGAAGTATGCGTGAACAGATCGCGGAAGGTAATCGGGCGTTCGGCGGCAACGGTTTGCGGCTGGCGCGCCGTGCCGCCGCTAAACACCTGCATATCCGAAAAAGCAGGAAGATAGCGGCCAATCGGATCGTCCAATTGATAGCGGCCCTCTTCATACAGCATCATCGCCGCAACCGAGGTAATCGGCTTGGTCATGGAATAGATGCGGAAAATCGCGTCCGCTTGCAACGCCCTGCCCGTCTCCACATCCATTTTTCCGCGCGCGTCAAAATAAGCAAGCTGGCCCCTGCGCGCCACCAGGCTCACCACGCCCGCAAGCTTGCCGTCATCAATATATTTCTGAAAGTGCGGGCCAATGCGCGATAACCGCCTGGCGCAAAGCCCTACACGTTCCGGATCGCTGTTCACCGTGCCGTCCATCAAAATCCCTCCATTAATTCCGCCAGCCCGCGAATGATGCGGTCCGGCTTAGCTGGCGCGTCACCAGGCAGGCCGTTGCCTGCATGATCATGCCACACCGTATGAATCCCAAGCCGCTTGGGCGCGGCCACCTCCCATTCAAGATTATCACCGACCATCCAGGTTTGATGCGGCCCTGCACTGAGCGCCTGCATTGCGTGATGATAGGCCTGTGGATCGGGTTTGCCAAATCCGACCTCGCCCTCAACCTGGATATGTTCAAAGCGATGCTCTAAATCGAAACGGTTGATTTTATCCCGTTGCACATCGCTTGCGCCATTGGTGACCAGCGCCAGCCGCACACCGGCGTTGCGCAACGCGTCTAGCAGTTCATGCGCATGGGGAAATAATTTCATTTCACTATCGCGCAGGGTGTGAAACGCATCGGCAATCCGCAGTGTAAGCCCCGCATCGGCGATGCCGAGTTTCCATAACCCCGCTCCCGTTATATCAAACCGCGCTTGCGACAGATCAAGCCGCGCCGCGCGATGGCGCGTAGGATCAGCCCAAAACGCATCCGCCGCCGCATCAATTGAATCGGCGGCCAAATCCAGCACGGCGCCGCCAAGATCGCCTCGAAACTCCTCCAGCGCGCGCCGCCACACGTCACGGCGGGGGCCGCTATAGGCGGAAATAAGCGTATCATCGAGATCAAACAGAATCGCCTTCGGCAGCATTAACGATGTCTCCTATGACGCACTATCCAGTAAATAAGTGAGATCTGGCGCGCACCCATTCCGTGATTGGCGCGGCAAAGCCTGTACGCGAACTCCACCTGAAAAAGCTGCGATCTCAGCAGCCGTATCAGCAAGCAGCACTCCGCTATCCCTGCTTTCGCTAACCACTATGCCAGCCACCGTTGCGCCAGCATGGTGTAAAACCTCCAATGCGCTCAGCGTGTGACTGATACTTCCAAGATAACTTCCCGTGATCAGCAGAACCGGAATCTCCAGCGCCTTGATCCAGTCGCAAACAGTCTGCGTATCATTCAACGGAACCATCACGCCGCCAACGCCTTCGATCAGCAGGAATGCTTCCGGCCCGTTCATTGCAGCATTACAAAACGCCGTGACTTCGCGTAAATCTATCACGCTGCCTTCCAGTCGCGCCGCCATGCTGGGCGCGAGCGGCGCCCTAAAGCGCCAGGGTGACACCGCGGCAATGTTAGCTTCGTTCACCGGCAAACCCATGGCGCCGAGCAGAAGCGCGCTATCGCTATCCTGAACCGTTGCATCGGTCATGCCGCTGATCAGCGGTTTTATGCCGCGCGCGCCTATACCCCTTGCACGCAATTGGCGGATCAGCAAGGTGGCGACAAAGGTCTTGCCGATGTCAGTTCCCGATGACGTTATGAAAATACTTTTCACGTCACGCCCGCCTCACGCAGCAGCGCCGCCAGCCGGTCAATATCGGCATCCGAATGCGCGGCGGTAAAGGTAAAGCGTAACCGCGCCGTTCCCTCTGGCACGGTCGGCGGGCGGATTGCGGTGACGAGAAAGCCCGCCTCTTCCAGCATGGCGGATGCCTCAAGCGCGCGGGCGGCGTCACCCAGAATCAACGGAACAATCGGGCTTTGCGCCTCGGGTAGATTCAATGCGCGCGTGAATCGGCGCGCCTTTTGCAGGGGCGCCGCGCGCAATTCCGGTTGCCGCGCAATAATCTCAAGCGATGCAATCGCGGCGGCAATCACGCCTGGCGGCAAGCCAGTGGAGTAGATCAGCGTGCGCGCGCGGGTGCGGATCAAATCAATCACCGCGCGCGAGGCGCAAAGATAGCCGCCATAACTTCCCACCGCCTTGGAAAGCGTGCCCATCTGCAAGGGCACATCGGCTTTTACGCCATTGATAAAACTGCTGCCGCGTCCATCAGCCAGCACGCCAATGCCATGCGCATCGTCGGTCATCAGCCAGGCGTCATTGGTTTGCGCCACCGCAGCGAGTTCAACTACCGGTGCAAGATCGCCATCCATGCTGAACACGCCGTCGGTCAGGATCAGGCAATGACGGAATTTTTTACGGTGTGCGCCGAGTAATTCAGATAGATGCGCCACATCATTGTGCCGGAAAACCAGCGTTTCAGCGCCGCTCAATTTTCCGCCCGCCATCAAACATGCATGGCTAAGCGCATCGGCCAAGATCAGATCGCCAGGCCCGGCAAGCGCGGGGATGATGCCAAGATTGGCCAAATAGCCGCTGCCGAACACACAGGCGTCCGCGGTCCCCTTTAGCCGCGCCAGGGCGGTTTCCAATTCACGGTACAGCGAATGATTGCCGGTCACCAGACGCGAGGCGCCCGCGCCAGCGCCGAGGCGCTCAGTCGCTGTTATCGACGCCCGCTTCACTTCCGGATGCTGGCTCATATTCAAATAATCATTGCAGCAAAAAGATATCAGCTCACGGCCATTGCGCGTGGCGATTGCGCCCCCGGCCCGATCGGTTTCCACCAGCCAGCGGCGTAAATTTTGCGCTTCCAGTTCAGCTAATTTTCCGGATGCGAAGTTTTCCAGAGAACTCATTTTAACGCCGTCCATTCGTGGATGACACGCACCATTGTGCTGCTCACATGGTGTAACTCCTCCGCTGAAATCGTGAAGGGGGGCGTCGTATAGACAATATCCCCGAATGGACGCAGCCACACGCCCTCTTCAACAAAGCGTTGCTTGAACCAGGCCCGCGCGGCCAGGTTTTCCAGTTGCACCACGCCGATAGCGCCCTTCACCCGCACATCAACAACTCCCTTCATCTGAGCGCATGGCGCCAATGCTTCGCGCAAATGAGATTCAACCGCCGCCACCTGTTGCAAGCGCGGTTCCGTTTCAAACAGATCAAGCGAGGCGTTCGCCGCCGCACAGGCCAGCGCATTGCCCATATAGGTCGGCCCATGCATCAGCGCCATGGCGTCGTCCTCGCCCAGAAACGCCTGATACACCGCATCACTGGCAATAGTGGCCGCCAGCGCCAGCGCGCCCCCGGTCAGCGCCTTCGAGAGGGTCATTATATCTGGAACAATATCCGCTTGCGGACAGGCGAACATGCTTCCCGTGCGGCCAAAGCCGGTCATGATTTCATCCGCAATCAGCAAATGCCCGTGCCGGTCACACAGGGCGCGAATATCACGAAGCACGTCCGCTGAATGAAATTTCATGCCGCCCGCACCCTGCACCAATGGCTCAACGATGACGCCCGCTATTTCACGGCGATGGGTTTGCAGAAATCCATCAAGCGCGTCATGCTGTTCATGGTTGCGCGGCAGATCAAGCATGAACTGTTCAAGCAGCACGCCCTTGAACAGGCTATGCATGCCCTCATCGGGATCACAGACGGACATCGCGCCAAGCGTGTCGCCATGATAGCCGTGCCGGAAGCAGACAAATTTCGCGCGGCCCTTCTGGCCGCCATTGATCCAATACTGGACCGCCATTTTCATGGCGATCTCCACCGACACCGAGCCGGATTCGGAAAAGAAAACATGATTGAGATTACCCGGCGCGAGGGCGGCGAGTCGCGCCGCCAGCCGGCTGGCCGGTTCGTTCACCAGCCCGCCCAGCATCACATGCGGCATCCGTGTCACCTGATCAATGATTGCGGCCCGAATATGCGGATGGTTATAGCCATGACAGGCGGTCCACCAGGATGAAATGCCGTCAATCAATTGCCGCCCATCGGCAAGCCTGATGCGCGTTCCCTCAGCCGACACCGCCGCCAGCGGGGCTGGGGCCGTTTGCATCTGGGTATAGGGCAGCCAGAGGTGGCGGCCAGCATCGGCCAGCCAGTCCGGCCCTGCCGCCTGCTTTCGATTGGAAGGGGTGTGCGCCATGGCTCACAATAACGGATATTATAGTATTTTTCATTGAATCCTTGTTGCGGCGGCGGCAATGCGCTTTGATGCAAAAAACAGGGGGAGCACCATGTCCTTACCCGGATTTACCGAGCGCAGCTTTACCCATGACGGCAAAACCCGGCCCGTCTATTGGCGCGGCACTGGTCCAGGCGTGGTGATCATGCACGAAATTCCAGGGATCACGCCGCAAGTTGCACGCTTTGCCGAACGAGTATCGGATGCGGGTTTTAGCGCCGTCATGCCAAACATGTTTGGGGTTCCGGGCCAGCCGATCAGCACCGGTTATATTCTGAAGGAGATGGCGCGCGCCTGTATCGGACATGAGTTTTCGGTGCTTGCAGCGCATAAATCTAGCCCCATCACCGATTGGCTGCGCGCCCTGTGCCGCAGCGTGCATACGGAACTGGGCGGGCGTGGCGTTGGCGCTATTGGCATGTGCCTGACGGGAAATTTTGCACTCAGCCTGATGATGGAGCCCTGCCTGATGGCGCCGGTGCTAAGCCAGCCGTCGCTGCCGTTTCCCATCGGAAAAACCCGGTCGGCGGCGCTGCATGTCAGCGATCAGGAACTAAATAATCTTAAACAGCGGGTGGCGAAGGGCGATAAGGTGCTGGGCTTACGCTTTACCAAGGATCCCGCCTGCCCTGCCGCACGGTTTGATGCGCTGCGGCGCGAACTTGGGCAAGGCTTTGAAGCAATAGAGATTGACAGCAAGTTCGGAAATCCGGCAGGAAACGCTAGCGCCCATAGTGTGGTGACGACCGATCTTGTTGATGAGGCAGGCCATCCAACCCGCCAGGCGCTGGACCGGGTGCTTGGATTTTTTACCGAACGGCTAAAATAACAACAGGGAGAGACAACAATGCGTGACGTAGCAGGAAAGGTGGCGTTCATTACCGGCGCAGCCAGCGGCATGGGGCTGGGCATGACCAGGGCCTTCACCAAAGCCGGCATGAAGGTGATGATGGCCGATATCGATGACAAGCGCTTGCAGGCGGCCGCCGCCGATCTGAAAGCCAAAGGCGCCGACGTTGACACGATCCGCTGTGACATTACGCTTGAAGCTTCCGTATTTGCCGCCGCAGACGCCACCATCAAGCGTTTTGGCAAGGTCAACGTGCTGTGCAATAACGCAGGCGTCAGCGTCGGCGGGTTAAGCGAAGAGCTTTCACAAAAGGATTGGGACTGGGTCATCGCCGTAAATCAGACCGCCGTTGTGTACGCCATGCGCGCATTTCTGCCGCTGATCAAAGGCAATGGCGAAAGCGGCCATGTGATGAGCACGTCTTCCATGGCGGGGATGATCAATGCGGGCGCAGGATGGGGCGCCTATAACGCCAGCAAGCACGCCGTTGTCGGCATGATGGAGGTGCTTTACAGCGAACTCAAAGACACGCCCATCGGGGTGTCTGTGCTGTGCCCGGGCGGCGTCAACACCAATATTGGCGAAGCCGGAACCCACAGGCCGGATCATTTCGGCAAAATGGACGGCCGCCCAATTGCGCTTAACCCAATTGGCGATACGTTGAAAAACGGGCTTGATCCAGATGTGGTGGGGGAACTGGTGCTGGACGCCATTCTGGAAAACCAGTTCTATATATTCACCGATCCCGGAATGATAAGGCAGGTTGAGCGCCTGTTCGACCGCATCAAGCTGGGCTTTGCCTGGGCCAAAAACAATGACCATCTGAAAGCCGCGAAGCAGTCTGGACTGGTTTGGAGAACCAAATAGGCTCAGACGCTGTTATTGCGCATCCGGCAGTATCCGGCGGCGCAATAAATCGGCGAACCAGGCGCGGAAGCGGTCTGCCACAGCGGGGTCATCGGATATTTTTGCCGCTCTTCGCACCAGCGGGCCAAAAAGGCCATCGCCGAATGAGGCAATGGCGCCCAGAATCACAATGAACAAAGTATCTTCGCTATCAGGAACCTGCAAACCCCTTTTTTTGCATTCGGCAACGCGCATCTCATGAATTAAATCCGTCAGTTCACGGAGCAATCCGGCCTCAGGCAACTGGCGCAGCGTGCCGCTTAAAATCATCCATCCGATAAGCCGCGCATGACCGCGCCGGCTCAGCACGTCAAACACCCGGTCCAAAATTGGATTCATATTGGCGTCGGGCATATGCGGGCCAGTAAAAGCAGCGAGCAGATCAGCGCGCAACTGTTCGATCGCGCGCTGGGTCAGCGCCAGCACAAGCCCCTCGCGGCTATCAAAATGATGCAGGATGGTCGGATGCGAGATGCCAACATCATTGGCGATATCTTGCAGGCGGATACCTTCTGGCCCGTGCTCCGCCAAGCGGCGCTCGGCGGCGTCCAGAATGACCCGCCGCGCCTCCTCGGCGGTGCGGCGCACACGCTTGACCTTTCCGGCGATAATTTCACTCATGCTATTCTTGACATCCTAGCGGAAAGCACTATATACAATCCTGAAAGTAATACCGGGCTGGCAACTTTTAACCTGCTGTCTGGTATTGTGTTAGACCTGCAATTGCAACAACCAGGAGCGTAAAATGCAGAGCGAAGCAGTGACCCCAAGTGAAAACAGCAGAATTCAGCCCCTGGTTGCCTACCGCGCCATTCACGCGCTGTTCAAAAACAAGGAAGATACGGGCCAGGTTTTCAAGATCGTCGCAGCCCTACAGGGCAATTCCATGGCGAAACGCATGCAAATGTTCCGCGCCAGCGTGGTGGGGCGCCAGGTGCTGGCCGAGAACCGCCAACTGCTCGCCACCCTGTGCGATAAGGAATATCTGCGCAGCCTGCCCGAGGGCAGCTTTGGCGCCGTCTACCGGAAATTCCTGGAGACCGAGGGCCTGTCGGCCGAAGGGCTGGTCGAAGCCAGCAAGGAATCCAAGCAATGGGAAAAACGCCAGGCGGAATTCGCCTTGTTTGCATCGCGCATTCGCGACGCCCATGACCTGAGCCATGTGCTTACCGGGTATGGCCGCAATCCGCTGGGTGAGATTTCCGTGCTGAGCTTCAATTATCCGCATACGCGCAATCGTGGCATCGGCATATTGATCCTGATTGGCATGCTCAAGTTCAAAAAAGATTTGCCGCGCGGCATTCCCGTGTTCCGCGCCGTGTGGGAAGCCTATCGCAATGGTAAAAAGGCCGCGTGGCTGCCTGGCGTTGATTGGGAAGCCATGCTGAAACTGCCACTGGAAGAGGTGCGCAGGCGGTTGAATATTATTACCCCGGTTGTTTACAAGGCGGTCGAGCCGCGCATGATCCAGCTTGAGGCGGAATATCAACGCAAGCAAGCGAGCGCAATGCCACAGGCGGCGTAGGCTGATTGCCAGAGCGTTTATAGGAAAACCCGGACCGGGTTTTCCGGCTAGAGCCTTTCCCGGTCAGGTTGAACCAAACTGACCGGATAAGAAAGGCTCTATTTGAATATGTTAGACCATTTCCTGATCGGATTGATTCAATCCGATCAGGAAATGGTCTAGAAACGCGGCCAGATATAAAACTAGAGCAACTTTATTTGATCAGATTAAACCTCATGATTCAATCTGATCGCACGTTGCTCTGGCCGGTTACTGCGCCGCTTTGGTTTTAGCGGCCTGTTCTGCTGCGTGTTTATCAAACATTTCTTTTGCCGCCTTCATGGCGCCGCCCATTAACTGCGCGCCATCGCGGGTTACCCAGGCGAGCGACTCCTCACGGTTCACATTGGCGTTACGGAAATGCGGCGCCACATGGCGCTGCCATAGGTCATATGATTTTTTTGTCGCCTCAAAATCCGCCCAGTTATGCGCCAGTTGCAGAAAGCAGCCGAACGCGCCCTGTTTTTGTTGCAGGCGCTCGATCTGCGCAATGGCGTCTTCCGGCGTGCCGATCACGGCAGCGTTGGATTTTATCATCGCCTCCACCGGATCGCCGCCACCACTGCCTTGCCGCGCCCCAATCGGATTAACGCGGCTGAAATAGTCACGCCACTTGTGAATGCCAAACTGCACGTTGGCGTGCGCCTGTTCGCGGGTCTCTGCAAGATGCACCGGACCTACTAAACGCAGGCGCTTGGGGTTCATCGGCGCGCCACGCAATTCCTGGGAAATTTCATTGGCTACCTGCCAGTTGAACGCGAGGGCGTCGAAGCCCTCCATCTGTGTGGCAGCAACACATAACATGCCCAAATCATAGCGGCCCGCAAGACGCCCGCCCGATGGCGTGATCGAACTCGCCACCGCCACTTCTGGATGCGGCCTGGTGTAGGGCAGCAAATGCACGCGCGCATTGTTGAGCGTGTACCATTCGGTTTTTTCCGTAACTGTCTCACCCTTGAACAGGCGCAGGATCACATCAAGCGCTTCAGCCATCCGGTCTCGTTGCCAAGAGGGATCAATGCCAAGCATGGATGCATCCGACGGCAGCAGCCCTGGCCCCGCGCCAAACATCACGCGCCCCTTGGTCATATGATCAAGTTGGATAATGCGGTTCGCCACCATCAGCGGCTGATGATAGGGCAGCGAGATCACCCCGGTGCCCAGCTTGATCCGCTTGGTGCGCTCAGCGGCAGCGGCGATGAACAGTTCCGGCGAGGAAATAATTTCGAACCCGGCGGAATGATGCTCGCCGATCCAGGCCTCATCATAGCCGATCTGATCCAGCCATTCGATCAGTTCCAGATCACGCTGCAAGGCGAGAGTGGGGTCTTCATCAACCGGGTGAAACGGCGCCAAAAAAATTCCGTGACGCAAATTGATCTGGCTCATGACCGGTCTCCCCCAAGGCTGATCCAGTCATGTTAGCGTTTCATGCGTCACCGCGTCACCTAATTCATGATCTGCCAGTCACCATCGGGCGTGCGGCATGCGGTGCCATAGGCCTGTTCCCGGCGGCCACCGACCGTGGCCAAGGCCTGATATTCCCGGCAATAGCGGCCATCATTGGCCTGAAAAGTGCGTATGGGCGTTATCTGATAGCCGTTCCCGTCATCGGGGTTTTGCCAGGCCATGGTCTGGCTGCTGGGCGTTGCCTCAAACACATTCGCCGCATGACCATGATCATAGGGGCTGTTGCCAATATTGCTGCCGAACAGGGCGCCTAACAGATTAGTGTCCTGCCTGCCGTAATAGACGGGCGGCGGCGGGTATCGGTGTGGACGATAGGCTGGCCGGTAGCCATAGTCATGACCATAATAGGGGCCCCAGCCGGGTCCATAGCTTTGACCGATGATGACCTGAAAATTGGTGCGGCGGTCATGGTGGCGGTCATGGCCGCGAAAATGTCCCCGGTCATGCCCGCGATAATGCCGGTCATATCGCCCGCCATTCCAGTTGCGGTCATGCCGGTCGCGCCCATATCCACGATCATCATCGCTTCGCCATGCCTGTGCAGGCACGACCGATTGCGCCGAGAATATAGCGATCAGCGCGGTTGCAAAGATAAACTTCCGAAAGCCTAAAAGGCGCATGACACGCTCCACCGAGAAAGGGACCATTGCTGACCTTATCAGATACAAGCGCATTCAGGCATTTTCATGGCCAAAATAAGGTATTATGAACTTCCCAGGCGCCTAATCCCGCCAGGTCTTGCGCAGCAGCTTGATCATCCCTGCAGACAACTCTGCTGGAGTTGTATATTGCCAATAATCTTCCCACTGCTGGCGGGTCATGCCGGGTTCAAGCTGGTGTATTTTCTGTATCTCCGCCTGCGCCTCGGCGTCACGCCGCAAAGCCCTCAGCGTCAGAGCCAGCACCAGATAAGCCCCCGGCATGCCCGGCGCATATTTAATGCTGTTACGCGCCGCCTGCTCCGCCTGCTCGGGATCGACAAGCCCCAAATAACTGAATGCAAGCTGGCTGTAGGTTAAACCAAGATAAGGGTCTTTGGGTGAGCGGCGGATGAAAAGCTGCAATTGGGCAACGGCCTCCGTATATCTTGCACTGAACACAAACGCGGAGCCGTAACCAAGCCGGGAGAAGCCGCTGTTGGGATTGAGGGCCAGACTGCGCTCCAGATAGTCAATGCCCTGCGCGGCCTGGCCTGCCCAGGCAGCGGCGGCGCCACAATAGCCCAGCACTACCGGATCATTCGGCGCCAGGCGCAGCGCCTTATTGACCAGCGACAGCGCCTGTTCAGAGTCTTTAACCACATTGCCGCTGGGCATATAGACTATCTGCAGACTGGCGATACACGCGAGCAAAGCCCAACTGGCGGCATAGCCCGGTTCAATTTCGGTTGCCCGACGCGCCAGCTTTTCCGCCTCCAGCAGCGTTTTGGGGTCGAATTGCGAAAAAAACAGAACCTCCGCCTGCACACATAGCGCCCAGGCTTGCAGGTCTTCAGGCCGCTGCCGCCCAGCGCGGTTGGCCTCGGCCACCCCAAGGTTGGCGCACAGTGTAGTCACCAGGCTGTCCACCACCTCATCCATGACGTCGAATATTTCCGCCGTTGGGCGGTCGATCTTGTCGGCCCAGATATGCGCGCCGGTAGCGGTTTCGACTAACTGCACGGTAATGCGCAGCCTTTCATTCAGCGGACGGATGCTGCCCTCCAGCACATAGCGCACGCCCAGTTCCTTGCCGACAGTACGGATGTCTGGTGAGAGGCCCCTATAGGCAAAGGTGGAATTTCTGGCGGCCACAAACAGGCGGCTGTCACACGATAGCCCGGTGATAATGTCCTCGGTCATGCCATCGGCGAAATATTCCTGGCTCTTGTCATCGGACATATTGACGAACGGCAGCACCGCAATCGAGGGCTTGCCTTCAATGTCTTCGGCGTCATCATTGACCATGGCGGGGATGGGCGCGGCGGTTTCGATAACCGGCGCTGCGGCAGCGGGGGTTTCTGTCTGCCGTTTGCGGTTGCGGACAACCACATCCAAAATCAGAAATGTCGCGCCGATGTAAATCGCAAGAAACTGGTATTCAATAAATGCGCCGCGCAGGCTGTCCAGCTTCACCGCATGAAAAACATTGGCCACCCAATGATCCGGCGTGAACCCGGTCACGATCACGCCCGCGACAAACCAGTGCGTCAGATATTCCCGCGCCATGATGGTGCGGCGGTGTAGGGGGATCAGAGTTCATACAGTGATGTTCCACAATTTCATGAGGGCGTCCTAAATACTATTTTGCGACCGGAGCATAACAAATTCATTTATAATTGCCCCCCTCCTTGTCATGGCCCGGTTTATCCGGGCAACCCAGGGACGCGCACTCCGGCCTTTGGGTGTGGCATGGATACCCCGGACAAGCCGGGTTTGCAGATACATAAATTTGATCAGAAAACGGTCTAACCCTACCGGCATCCAGTTAGGCGGCAAGCTGCTTTTTTACGCTCTTGATCATGCCAATATAAATAGCTTGCGCCGCCTTGATCGCCTCGTCTTCGGTAACGCCGCGCGCGTTGAAATTGCTGAACCAGTCAACACGGCATTGATTGGCGCCAGCGGGCGTGACGATCAGCGTCGCCACATAGGCCGTGAACGGCAGCGGATGATCATCATTTTGGATGCTGTAGGTCTGGGTGCGGCTGTTTGGGTCCTGATTATCCAGCCGCTCCACCACCCGCGCGCCAGTGGCGAGGTTCAATTCACGCAGGCAGCCAATGCCTGAACCGGTGATGGTCTTCTTGGCGATCCCCTTGCCCTCAATGCCGGCAAAGTCACCCAATATCGCAAACACCGCATCGGCGCTGGCGTTGATGGTTTCGCTTACTTTTGCTGTGGTCATTGTGTTCCTCCTGTTTTGTGTTAGCCCTGAGCAGTAACCAGAAATTGCGGCAGCACCAGCATGTAAGTGCCGTCGGCAATGGACTGCTTCACCTCGGCAAGAAAAGCGTCAGCGCGATCAGGCTCGATCTTGCCGCCGATCTTGGCGTAACTCACCATGTTATTGAGCACCAGCTGCATATTGCCCTTGGTGTCAGGATTGGCGAGGATTTTAACCGACACCTTGGCAAAGCCCGCCTTTTTCATTTCGCTGTACAATATGCGGCCAATATGCGGCGTATGATAGGCGAGTTTGGCCGCTTCAAACAGTTCGCCAAGTTTGACCGGCCCAAGCGGCTCAACCAGCAGCATACCCCAATCGCTGTCAATGATATGCGCGATGCCGCCCGGCTTCACCACCCGGCGAAACTCCCGCAAAGTGGCCGCCACATCGGGCACATATTCCATCACATTCTTGCTCACCAGCCGGTCAACAGAAGCGTTTGCAAGCGGTATCTTGTCATCGCTCACATGGTGGACAGTGGTGGAGCCAGCAAATCCGGCCTCCGCAAGAGCCTTGCGCGCCAGGGCCACGAACTCGGCATTCAGATCAACCCCATGCACATGGCCTGACGGCCCTGCCCGCCTGGCAAGCTCCAGCGCCAGCCCGCCGGGGCCGCAGCCATAATCAACTACGGTCTGACCCGGGTTGAGCTCAGCAGCGGCAAGCATTGGCGCCATCTCTGGGCGCCATTTGAACATTTCAGTATAGGCGTTAAGGCGTTCCGGTTCGACTTCAACCCAATGATCCCGGTAATAGGTGGCTTCATCCATGGCGGTTTCCTGTCCAGGCTGGTATTATGACTAAAATTGATCACGCCACGATACGGGCCACAACCATTACGGCCTATCGAAAAGTTGACGGGGCGGCCTATAATAAGGTATGTATTGCTGACATAGTTTTCCCGTATCTACCGTTTTCTGTCACTTTATGATCAGCCAGATGTCGGCAGGCGGCAAAAAGTCCTGGATTCGACTACCGGTTGCCCGGGAGATCGGCTTCCGCTAGTTTTCACGGCCCGCATTTAGCGGCAGTATATAGCTTGTATGTAACAATGAGTATGGATGATTGGGCGCCGGATGAACACGACCCCATATGCGCGAAACGGCCTGCCGGTCAGGCAGGGCCTATATGACCCGCGTCATGAGCATGACGCGTGCGGCATTGGCTTTGTCGCCAATATCAAGAACAAGGCGAGCCACGAAATTATTGTCCAGGGCTTGACGATCCTTAAGAACCTGACCCACCGCGGGGCCGTTGGCGCTGATCCGCTGGCCGGTGACGGGGCCGGGATTTTGATCCAGATGCCGGACCTGTTTATGCGCGAGGAGGCGCTGGCGCTAGGCATTACCTTGCCGCCTCCCGGAGAATATGCGGTTGGGTTTATTTTCATGTCGCCGGAACCCGCCGAAATGGCGGCGACAATTTCCAATACCGAACGGTGCATTCGGGCCGAGGGGCAGACGGTTTTAGGCTGGCGTGAAGTGCCGGTCGACAATTCCGGTCTGGGTGAGTCTGTAAAGCCAACCGAACCCAAGATGCTGCAAATATTTATCGGATGCGGCAGTAACTGCGCCGATCAGGACGCCTTTGAGCGCAAGTTAATGGTGATCCGCAAACAGTGCCGCATCGAGATGGATCAAATCGGCGGCGCGGCCGCGAATTATTTCTATGTCCCGTCTTTTTCCAGCCGCACCCTTCTCTATAAGGGCATGCTGCTGGCCGAGCAGGTCGATCACTATTACAAAGACCTGCGCGACCCCCGCATGGTTAGCGCCATGGCTCTGATTCATCAGCGTTTTTCAACCAACACCTTCCCCACCTGGTCGCTCGCGCAGCCTTTCCGCATGGTTTGCCACAATGGCGAGATCAATACGTTGCGCGGCAATATCAACTGGATGGCGGCGCGGCGTCACACCATGCGCTCGCAATTATTGGGCGATGACCTGGATAAATTATGGCCGCTGATTCCGGAAAATCAGTCGGACTCGGCTTGTTTTGACAATGCGCTGGAGCTGCTTGTGGCTGGCGGTTATTCGCTGGCGCACGCCATGATGCTGCTGATCCCTGAAGCTTGGGCGGGCAACCCGCTGATGGATGAACAGCGGCGCGCGTTTTACGAATATCACGCCGCCCTGATGGAGCCCTGGGATGGCCCCGCAGCCATGGCGTTCACCGATGGCCGGCAAATCGGTGCAACCCTGGATCGCAACGGATTGCGGCCGGCGCGTTATTTCATCACTGATGACGATCTGGTGGTGATGGCGTCGGAAATGGGCGTGCTGCCGGTGGCGGAAGAAAAGATTGTCGAAAAATGGCGTTTGCAGCCGGGTAAAATGCTGCTGATCGATCTAGAGCAGGGCCGGGTTATCTCCGACACCGAGATCAAGGAGCAGTTGGCGGGCGCGCATCCCTATCAGGACTGGCTAAATCAGACACAGATCCGCCTGGAGGATTTGCCGGCGGAACATGCCGCAATGCGGCCCAACCAGGACACGCTGCTCGATAGGCAGCAGGCGTTTGGCTACACCCAGGAAGATTTAAAATTCCTGATGGCGCCGATGGCGGAGAGCGGTGAAGAAGCGATTGGCTCTATGGGAACCGATACGCCGATTTCGCCTTTATCATCACAGCCGAAATCGCTGTTTACCTATTTCAAGCAGTTGTTCGCGCAAGTCACCAATCCGCCTATCGATCCGATACGCGAGGAATTAGTGATGTCGATGGTCTCGATGATTGGGCCATTGCCTAATCTGCTTGATCTTGAAAGCGGCGGCGCCCATCGGCGGCTGGAAGTACGCCAGCCGATCCTCACCAATGAGGAACTGGAAAAAATCCGCCATATCGGCGATGTGCCCGGCAACGATTTTCGTGCAGCAACGCTCGACACCACGTTCCCGGCCAGGGATGGCCATGCTGGCATGGAACCGGCGCTGGAACAATTATGCGCCGAGGCGGAAGCCGCCGTGATGAAAGGCGAGAACATCATTATTCTATCAGACCGCAAGGTTGATCAGGACAATGTGCCTATTCCATCACTGCTCGCTTGTTCGGCGGTGCATCATCATCTGATCCGCGCCGGGTTGCGCACTTCTGTAGGTCTTGTGGTGGAATCTGGCGAACCGCGCGAGGTGCATCATTTCTGCACACTGGCCGGATACGGTGCACAGGCGATCAATCCATATCTCGCATTGCAGACAATATCTGAAATGCGCGATGTGCATCGTGACGGAGATTCAGAAACCAAACTGCACTCCAATTACATCAAGGCGATCAGCAAGGGCATCCGCAAGGTAATGTCGAAGATGGGCATCTCAACCTATCAATCTTATTGCGGCGCGCAAATTTTTGACGCGGTTGGCCTTACGTCCGCATTTGTGGAGAAATATTTCACCCGCACCAGCACCACCATTGAGGGGGTTGGGATCAGTATTATCGCTAAGGAAACCGTTGAACGGCATCAGCTTGCCTATTCCGATGCGCCGCTGTACCGCAACGCCCTTGATGTAGGCGGCGACTATGCGTTCCGGATTCGTGGCGAACATCATGCATGGACTCCGACCACAATCGGCCACCTGCAGCATGCTGTGCGCGGTAATGTCAAAGCGGATTACCTGGAATTCGCCAGGGCCATCAATGAGCAAAGCGAACAATTGCTTACCCCTCGCGGCATGTTTGAGGTTGAGTATGCGCGCAAGCCCATTCCGATTGAAGAAGTGGAATCCGCCGTCAGTATCGTAAAGCGGTTTTCTACAGGCGCCATGTCGTTTGGTTCTATCAGCCGTGAGGCGCATACGAATCTCGCCATTGCTATGAACCGCATTGGCGGCCGCTCCAACACTGGCGAGGGCGGTGAGGAGCCGGATCGCTTTGTCCCACTGCCGAACGGCGATTCAATGCGTTCTGCGATCAAGCAGGTCGCATCAGGACGTTTTGGCGTCACCGCCGAGTATCTGGTCAATTCAAGCATGATGCAGATTAAAATGGCGCAAGGCGCCAAGCCTGGTGAAGGCGGGCAGCTACCCGGGCACAAGGTCGATAAGATTATCGGCAAGGTGCGACATTCAACACCCGGCGTCGGCTTGATTTCGCCGCCGCCGCATCACGATATTTATTCGATCGAAGATCTGGCGCAGCTCATTTACGATTTGAAAAATGTCAATCCAGAGGCCCTGGTCAGCGTCAAACTGGTTTCCGAAGTGGGCGTCGGCACCGTTGCCGCGGGCGTCTCCAAGGCGCGCGCCGATCATGTGACCATATCAGGCTTTGAAGGCGGCACCGGCGCCAGCCCGTTGACCTCGCTCAAACACGCGGGCAGCCCGTGGGAAATTGGCCTTTCCGAGACGCATCAAACTTTGGTTCTGAATGGATTGCGCGGACGCATCGCGGTTCAGGTTGACGGCGGTATCCGCACTGGACGCGATGTGCTGATCGGCGCATTGCTGGGCGCCGATGAATTTGGTTTCGCCACCGCCCCGCTGGTTGCCAGCGGTTGCATCATGATGCGCAAGTGTCATTTGAATACCTGCCCGGTAGGTATCGCTACCCAGGACCCGGAGCTGCGCAAGCGCTTTACCGGGCAGCCAGAGCATGTGATTAACTACTTCTTCTTTGTCGCTGAAGAACTGCGCGAACTAATGGCGCGGCTTGGCATTGCCACGTTCAATGAATTGATCGGCCGCACCGATTTGTTGCGCAAGGACAAAGCGATCAGCCATTGGAAAGCGCAGGGCCTGGACTTTACGCGGCTGTTCCACCGCCCGCCTGATGTTACGGGTGTGGCGATTTATAATTGCGAGCAGCAAAACCATAATCTTGACAAGGTGCTTGACCGCAGCTTGATCGAACAGTGCAAACCTGCGCTGGATCATGGCAATCCCGTTGAGCTTTCCATGCCGATCCGCAACACCAATCGCACCACTGGCGCCATGTTGTCGGGCGAAGTGGCGAAACGCTTTGGTCATGCGGGCTTGCCGGATGGCGCCATCAAGATCAATTTCACAGGCCAGGCGGGACAAAGCTTTGGCGCATTTCTCGCCAAGGGCGTCACCTTATCGCTGCAAGGCGAAGCAAACGATTATGTTGGCAAGGGCCTCTCCGGCGGCAGGCTTGCGGTATTTCCGCACCCAAAGAGCGGCATAAAGCCGGAAATGAGCATTATCGTCGGCAATACCGTTTTGTATGGGGCAATCAGCGGCGAATGCTATTTCCGTGGTATCGCTGGCGAACGATTTGCCGTGCGTAAT
This sequence comes from uncultured Alphaproteobacteria bacterium, assembly GCA_947085465.1. GTDB lineage: Bacteria > Pseudomonadota > Alphaproteobacteria > UBA11222 > UBA11222 > CAMTWQ01. Next base: position 16,857 of record CAMTWQ010000035.1, on the reverse strand, counting down.
TCCGGCGCACATGCGGTTGTTGAGGGCGCTGGCGACCATTGCTGCGAATATATGACCGGCGGCGTGGTGCTTGTTATTGGGCCAACAGGGCGTAATTTTGCCGCCGGCATGAGCGGCGGCGTCGCCTATGTGTTCGATGAGACCGGCGATTTTGAGCGGCGTTGCAACACCGAAATGGTTGATCTTTTGGCTATCGGGCCTGATGCAACTGGGGATATCAACGTAAGCGAAGCTGATATTCATGCAAATCCGCTGCGCTATGATGGTAAGCGCATTCGCATGATGCTCGAGGCCCACATCAAATATACCAACAGTGAGCAGGCCAAAAAAATTCTTGGCGATTGGCCGCGTTTCCGTAGCACCTTCATTAAGGTGTTGCCGCGCGATTACCGGCGCGCTTTGCTGGAACTGCAAGCGGAGACAGCGGCGCCCGATAGTAAGGGCCAGCCACACCTGCGCGTCGTCGGTTAACGGAATCAGTCATGGGCAAGATCACTGGCTTCAAAGAATTTCCACGCCTCGACCGGTCCTATAAGCCCGTTAGAGAGCGGCTGAAAGCATTCAAGGAATTTCTACTCCCGCTGGATGACGCGGAGCTGACCCGGCAGGGCGCCCGCTGCATGGATTGCGGCATTCCGTACTGCCATAACGGCTGTCCGGTTAACAATATCATCCCGGATTGGAATGATCTGGTATACCGCAACGAATGGGAACGGGCGCTCGAAATTCTGCATTCCACAAATAACTTTCCGGAATTTACCGGGCGTATTTGCCCCGCGCCATGCGAGGCGTCTTGCACATTGAACATCCGGGACGAACCCGTAGCTATTAAAAGCATTGAGTGCGCGATCATTGACCGCGGCTGGGAGAGGGGCTGGATTACGCCGGAAATACCTGGGCGCAGGACCGGCAAAACCGTTGCCGTTATTGGATCAGGGCCAGCAGGATTAGCATGCGCGCAACAATTGGCGCGAGCGGGACATGACGTTACGGTGTTCGAGAAAAACGCTCGCCCGGGCGGTTTGCTCCGCTATGGCATTCCAGACTTTAAGATGGAAAAGCATCTAATCGACCGCCGCGTTTCGCAAATGCAGGCGGAAGGCGTGACCTTCCGCAACAACACTAAGGTTGGCGCCGATATCCCCGCTAAACAGATTCTGCAAGAATATGACGCCGCCGTCCTTACCGGCGGCGCGGAACACCCGCGCGATCTTCCCGTGCCAGGCCGCGATCTTGATGGCGTATTCTTCGCCATGCAATTCCTGCCGCAGCAAAACCGCCGCGTTGGTAAAGAAAAAATATTGCTGCTCCCTGAAATTTCTGCTCAAGGCAAGCATGTAATCGTCATCGGTGGCGGTGACACTGGCTCGGATTGCATTGGCACTTCGCTGCGTCAGGGCGCAAAATCGGTGACGCAACTGGAAATCATGCCAAAGCCCCCAGAGAAAGAAAATAAGGCGGCTACCTGGCCTGACTGGCCTAATAAAATGCGCACCTCATCTAGTCAGGCTGAAGGTTGCGAGCGCGACTGGAGCATTGCCACCAAGCAGTTTGTTGGCGAAAACGGCAAAGTATTCCAGATCGACTGCATCCGGCTGGATGAAAAGCTGAAGGAAATTCCAGGTACGGAATTCAGCTTGCCAGCCGATCTTGTATTGCTGGCGATGGGTTTCCTGCATCCTGTACAGGACGGCATGCTGAAGGAACTTGGCGTCACTCTTGACGGGCGCGGCAATGTTCAGGCGAATGTCAGCAATTACAAAACCTCGGTCGGGAAATTATTTTCAGCCGGCGACATGCGCCGCGGCCAATCGCTGGTCGTGTGGGCAATCCGCGAGGGCCGCCAGGCGGCGCGGGCGGTAGATGAATATTTGATGGGTGAAAGCCTGCTGCCGCGCTAACGCTTATTCTCAATCTTTCTCGAATTTCAACGCGGCGCCATTCATGCAATAACGCAGGCCGGTCGGTTTCGGCCCGTCCTCGAACACATGTCCCAGATGCGCATCACAGGTGGCGCACACTACCTCGGTGCGGCGTGAAAACAGGCTGTGATCTTCGCGGTATTCAATCGCGTCCTTATCGGCGGGCGCAAAAAAGCTTGGCCAGCCGGTACCGGAATTATATTTTTCGCCTGATACAAACAACAGCGAATCACAGCAAACACAGCGGTATGAACCGGCCTCTTTGCTGTCGTGGCCATTATCACAAAACGCCTGTTCTGTCCCATGCCGACGGGTAACGCTGTATTGCAGCGGCGTCAGTAGCCGTCGCCATTCCGCATCGGTTTTAACGACTTTTTTCCGTTCTTGCGTCCCATTCGCCATTGGTCCATATCCCATTTGTTGGCTTTTTCTTGTATATTATTATAACAGATAGCATTGTGCCTTGCGAGTCCCCGGCGTTTTTCTGGCTGCTTTAGCCCTTTTGGCCGGGATGGGCGCAGGCGAAAACATCAAGTGAGGAATAGCGCATGAAAAATCCAGCTATTTTGGCGTGGTTAGCCATTAGCGTTACTGTAAGCGGGACAGTGGTGTTTGCTGAGGTTCCGATTGGTAAGGTGCAGCAGGTCGTGCAACAGGTCAGCGCAGACGCCAATGCCCAATCCAGGGCGCTGGCCGTTAATAGCCCGGTTAATCAGATGGAATTGATCCGTACCGGCAGCGCAAGCTATGCAGGCATTGTTTTGGCCGACACCAGCACCTTATCGGTTGGGGAAAACTCAAGTGTGCTGCTGGATGAATTTGTCTATGACCCTTCGGTATCGGCTGGTAAACTTGTGGCCACCATGACCGTCGGCGCGATGCGGTTCGTAACTGGTAAGCTGCCTAGCGCCGCCATAACCATCCGGACCCCTACGGCAACCATCGGTGTCCGGGGCACAATTATAGCGGTGACGGTCGCCCTCAATGGCGCCACCACCGTCAGCGTGGTGCAGGGCGCCGCAGTGGTTACCAATGCCGCCGGCGCTGCTATGAACGTAACCGCGGGCGCGTCATCAACCGTATCACCCGCCGTTGGGGGTATAGCGCCGCCGCCCTCCCCGCCTGCACCGCCCGCGGCCGGTTTTCAGAGCACCATGCAAGGCGTTCCCAATGTTGCACAACCAGCGGCTGCCGCGCCGGGCGGCCCTCCGGGCACCATCACAACCGCGCAGGGTTCGGTTAGCAGCACTAATGTCTCTGGCATGACCGGCACGACCAGCGCCGGAACTGGCGCGGGTGAGAGCACCGGCAACCCTGGCGGGCAATCTGCGGCTTCACAGTCCGCCGGCTCCGGTTTGGGCGCTGGCACCGTCGGGGCGGGCATTGCCGCCGCAGCAGCAATTGCCGCCGGTGTGGTGGCGGCCAGTGGCAATGACGATAGTAATAATAATGCCACAATAACAACAACGACAACGACAACGAGTAGCGGGCCCTAGAGCCTTTCCCAGTCAGGTTGAACCAACCTGACCGGACAAGAAAGGCTCTAAGTGAATGTGTTAGACCATTTTTATCCTGATCGGATTGATTCAATCCGATCAGGAAATGGTCTAGGGCCCCTCTCGCGCTGGGCGCGGCAGGGTGAATTGGGCGTAAGCGGAAATTTTTACGCAAACGCCATCATGATCACTTCGGCGATGCAGGCCGGGCGTTCTTGCCCCTCAATCTCCATGACCATTTCGTAATTCATGGTAACACCCGCTCCCTTGGGCTCCACCGACAACACTTTCAGGCGGCCACGCAACTTTGATCCGGTCGGCACCATGCTGGTAAAGCGCACCTTGTTGGCGCCATAATTAATCATTTGGCCGACGCCGGTGATCTCCAGCAACTCAAACATGAATTTTGGAATCAGCGACAGCGTGAAATAGCCATGCACGATGGTGCCTCCCGTAGCCATTTCGCGACTGGCGCGCTCCACATCCACGTGAATCCACTGATGATCTCCGGTCGCATCAGCAAACTGATTCACCTTCGCCTGATCAATCGTGACCCATTGCGAGACACCTATCTCCTTACCCGCCAGGGTTGACAAATCCGCGTAAGCCACTTTTAACATCCTGCTCTCCATTACTGCGAGCTAATCACATCACGCCCGTTTATTTGCCGGTTTACTTAAATGCCGGCATTACATGTTTTGCAAACCGCCGCAACGACTGCATCACAAGTTCATGCGGCTCGCCACCCTGCGCCACCTCAAAAATCAGATAGTTGACGCCATAATATTCCTGCGCCCACTTGATCTGGTCGATGAGATACGCCGGATCGCCAATCATGAACATGCGCGTTTTCTCCAACTCTTCAAAACTTTTCCCCGCAATGCCGCGCGCGACGCCCCTGCTGTAACGCTCAAAATCTTTTGATGTGTGCGGGCTGCGCGCGTCAAGCTCATTGAAGAACTTAAAGTATTGCAGCGCGTACTTGCCGCCCTCGGCCTTTGCCTGCGCATTGGTGTCGCCGCAATACATTTGGAACACACCGGAAATCTCTTTCTCCTCCGGTTTGAAGCCATTCTCAACCAATGTTTGACGATACAGGTCTAAAATTCCCTTAACCACCTGGGGTGCGGGAATGAACAGGGCGCAGGACAAATGATGGCCATTCTTGCCTGCCCATATGGCGCTCTCGGGCGTTGCAACCGCCGAGGCGTAAATAGGCGGATATGGTTGCTGCAACGGCTTGGGAAAAAACGTATAGTCTTTCAGCTTCCAGAACTGCCCATCATAGGAAAACGGGCCATCCGAGGTCCACGCCTTCACAATGATTTCCGTGCCTTCGTGATAGCGGGCGTGATTTTCGTCCTCGTTTATGCCAAAAACCTGATGTGAATATTTGAGGAACCCGCGCCCGATACCATATTCCAGCCGCCCGCCGCTGAGCACATCAAGCATAGCGTATTCTTCCGCCAGGCGAATGGGATGATTGAGCGGGATCAGCGATACGCCGGTGCCCAGGCGAATTCTTTTTGTGCGAGCCGCCGCCGCCATCGCAATTACCGGCGGCGAACCAAATGAATAGCCAGAATAATGGTGCTCGCCAAACCAGACGGCTTCAAAACCCAACTCTTCTTCCAGTTCCACCTGGGTTAAGATATCCTCGTAGTACTGCGAAGCTGTACCGTGCGCTTCGCGGTAATAATCGGTGTTATAAAGAATGCCGAATTTCATACGCCCGTCCCCTTTTTTGGAGTTTTCTGCGGTTTATCCAAGCCTGCATAGCTGAAGGCTAAAAGGCCTTACTGACAATAGCAAGGCGCATTGATGGTATTTTGATCAACGTCATCCTGGGGAAGTTGACCCGTCAGGTTTTGCCCGGTCATCGCCTGAATTTTCACATATGAGGAGCCTGCCATGACGTATAGCCAAATCAAATATGACGTTTGTGACCGGATATTGACAATTACATTTAACCGCCCTGACAAACTCAATGCCATGAGCAATACCCTGTACCGGGAATTCATGGAGGCGCTCGACCGGGCGGACGCCGATGATGAAATCGGCGCCATCATTGTCACCGGCGCCGGCAATGCGTTTTGCGCCGGCGCCGACCTGGCCGGCGATGACGATACGCCATTCATCCCAAGGCGATATATTACTGAACAGACCACCTCCATCGACTGGCGCGATTGGGAGAACCGCGACCGGGGCGGCATGCTCACTCTTAGATTATTCGAATGCCTAAAGCCTGTGATTGCAGCGGTGAACGGCGCTTCGGCTGGCGTTGGCGCCACCATGCAACTGGCCATGGATATAAGACTGGCGTCAGAAAAAGCGCGTTTTGGTTTTGTCTTTGCACGGCGCGGGATCATTCCAGAGGCTGCATCCACCTGGTTTCTGCCGCGCATTGTCGGCATCAGCCGCGCACTGGAATGGTGCTATTCCGGGCGGATGATTTCGGCGCAAGAGGCGCTTGATGGCGGGCTGGTGCGCACGGTGTATACGGCGGATGAATTATTGCCTGCTGCAAAAAAAATCGCCCGCGAGATCATAGAAAATAGTTCCAGCATCTCTGTCGCCCTCACCCGGCAAATGATGTGGCGGATGCTAGGCGCCGATCATCCCATGACCGCGCACCAGATCGAATGCGGGGCCATCAAAACAGTGCGGCAATCACTGGATGCGCGAGAGGGGGTTCAATCATTCCTGGAAAAGCGAAAACCCGAGTTTCCGCTGCGCGTCAGCCAAGATATGCCGGATTTTTTCCCCTGGTGGCGAATGCGCTCGTACCGCTGATCCCCCCAAAACACGCCACAAAATCGACGGGCAGGCAGATCATCGTGTCACTTTTTTCTCTGGCCCTGATACGTAGCTCAGGCGCGTTGCACAAACTCGACAACGTTACCGTCCGGGTCACGCACCATGGCGACCTTCACGCCGGGCCTCAGTTCCTGCTTTAGCATTTCGAACGTAACGGCTGCCTTTTCACAGGCCGCGCAGACCTCATCGATATTGGCGATCTGGAAGGTGAGATAGCGGAAGCCAAGTTGTGCAGTAAGGCCCGCTGGCCCGCCTTCCGGCGCCTTTTTTGGATCAATCAGCTTCACGAAGCTGTCGCCAAATGCAAGCCTGTGCAATTTGCCAAAGCCGGTTGGCAGCACCTCAATGTAGTTCAGTCCCAGCAGATCCCGATAGAATGCGAGGCTTGCCGTGATATCTTTTACAACCAGGCCGAGGTCGATGCAGTTTTTCGCCGCTTGCATGCCCATAAGGTTCACCCTTTCAGATTCAGGAAACAAGGCCCGTGTAAGCTTGATTAACCGCACGCTTCACGGGCATGAATACACCATCAGCGTATAGCTACTGTGGTTGAATTTCAAGTCACGGCCTGCGCGAACCAGAACAGCCGCACACATGGTTTTGGGGCGTTATTTACGCGATAAACCGGCGCAGCAGCGCATTGACCACATCTGCTTCTTCGAATTGCACCCAATGCCCAGCGCCAGGAATGATATGAAACTCCGCCTCTGGGTGAACGCTGGCGATTACCTTGCGGCGAACCTCCAGATACGGATGAGAAATATCATATTCACCCCAAATGGTGTTCACGCGCGCCGGATGCCCCCGTAATGCGTTCAACAGCTTTTCAGTATACGCATGTTCGGGGCTGAGAATCCGGGTGCGCGGCGCGTTTACCGCCTGCACATGCAGGGCGAGGGCGTCAATTTTTGCAGGGTCATGCAGCATGATCGCCCCCAGATTATGCCGGTGCGCCGCAATCAGTTCCTCAGGCGAGCCGCCAAGCGGCAGCTTCACCGGCGGCTTGATATTGCCGAATTTTCCGCCAAGCCCGCTCGGCCCGATCAGGCTCAGCGTACGCACCCGGTCCCCATGCAGCTTTGCGATAAGGCCGCTTACCATGCCGCCAAACGAAAACCCCACGAGATCGAATTGCTGGCCAGGCGGCAGAACATGGCTCAAGCCATCGGCGGCTATTTGGGCAATGCTTTCCGGCGTGTACGGATTGGGTGGTGAATCAGATAGGCCCAGCCCGGGCAAATCTGGCGCAATCACTAGTCGCCCGCCTTCGAATTCTGGAATATTGCGTATCCAATGCGACCAGGCCCCCGCCCCGCCGTGTATCAGCACCAGCGGCGCCCCAGCCCCCCAAATCCGCCACACCATGCGGCCATCCCCGCATGGGGTCTGCATTTGATGGCTTCGGGCCTTAATTTCATTAAATAACGCCTCAGCAGTCAATGCCGCGCTTGAAACCATTATTTATCGAAGCCCTTCAGTCCTGGATCAAGTTGCACACCGAATGTATTCAAAACCATGGACACCATATTGTATTGGCCCACCGCGAACACCAAATCCATGAGCTGCTGCTCATTATAGCGTTCGGATAATTTTTTCCAGGTAGCGTCGCTGACGATCTTATCCTTGTGCAGTTCATCCGCCGCACGGACGATCGCCGCGTCGAACGCGCTCCAGCCTGGCGCGTCAGGGCCTTGTGAAATGCACTTAATTTCATCATCGGTGATGCCCGCTTGCTTGCCAATAATCACATGCTGGGCCCATTCATATTCCGCCCGGCATAGCCAGCCGATACGCAGAATAGCGATCTCCCGGTCGCGCGCCGATAGAGTGCTTTTTTTGCTTAGGACATAATTGGCGTATTTCAGCCAATTCTTGAACAGCACGGGATAATGCAGCAGGGTGCGGAAAATATTAAACACCTTGCCGTTGCGGCTAAGGGTCTTAACCAGCTCCTTTTGCTCTTCATTAAATTCGGAATCTTGCAGTGGTTTTACCCGCGGCGCCGTCAGACGCATCTTCCCTGCTCCTGTTTTAAGTTTCCGGCCTTGGTCTGCACATTCTGACACACAATCACGGACTATTTCCAGCATCAAAATCGAAGACCAAGGCTCAATCGCCTCCTATCCAGGCAATCCGGTAAATGGCCCCAGCAAAATCGCTGGACACATAGATAGCTCCGTCGGGTCCCTCAGCCACGTCAACGGGCCGGCCAGTAACTTCGCCGCCTTTTTGCAGAAATCCCCAAAGAAAATCGCGCTCCTCAATGCGCCCATCTGCCAGCCAATGCAGCGACACCACTTTGTAGCCATCCTTTTTAGTGCGGTTCCAGGAACCGTGCAGCGCCACCAGCGCCGCGCCGCGTATTGCCTCTGGCGCCTTTGGATCACGCACAAAAGTAATCCCCAACGGCGCATTGTGCGCACGAAATCCATGCACAGGGGGTATCGAAGCGGCAATTTTTTTCGCCGCGCCTGGATTCCCTGATCCAAATTTAGGATCCGGCAGATTATTACCGTATGCATAAGGCCATCCGTAGTGATGACCCTGCTCTATACGATTTAATTCACAAGGCGGCATATTATCGCCAAGCAAATCCCTGCCATTATCGGTGGCAAAAAGCGCCCCATCAGAAGGCCGCCAGTCAAACCCCACTGAATTACGCAAGCCGCTTGCAAAAACCTCGCCGTTGCCTCCATCAAGATCAAACCGCAGCATGGCCGCGCGCCGGCTATCCTGCTCAATGCAAACATTACAGCTTGAGCCAACAGTGACATATAATTTCCGGTCAGGCCCAATTCGGAGCGTGCGGGACGAATGCCCCGCGCCGCTGGGAAGACCGGTGACAATCCGCTCATAATTTCCGGAGACTACGCCTTTATCAACATCGAACGACATGCGGCCGATGGCGTTTTCCTCAGCGATAAAAAGCTGCCCCTCGAACACATCAACTCCATGCGGATTGCGAAGTCCATCGATCAGCGTCCGCATGCCGTCAGCCTTGCCATCCCCATTGCGATCCGCCTCAAGAATTTTAACATCCCCGGAAAGCGGTGTGCTGACGATAATATCTCCTGCCGGCGTAAAACGCAGCAGCCGGGCGTTCTGCACCTCGGCTGCATATATGCTTACCGAAAACCCTTTGGCCGTAATAAGCCCCGGCAGGGCGCTGCTGTCTGAAGCGCCCATGCTTAGGCTGGGCATAAGACAGATCATAGCGGTAAACCAGGCAAACGCGGCGCTTGTCCAAAAAAACCGCATGACGCTCATCAGCCCGTTTTCACGCTCCTTTAACCAGTTGTCCCTTAACATCTTAACACAACTCTCATTTTGCGCGGAATATTGACTGAGCGTAGCCGCGTTAATGTTAATCCCGACTCAGCACCACCAAGAGAATAATCATGGTATCCGGAGAAATTCATTACGAAATCCATGTCAAACCTGCAAAGGGCATCTGGAAGTTTAGGGGCGCGATCGAGTCCCGCGAGGAGGCGCTTAAGCAAGCTGAATTCCTAGTAAGCGAAGGTTATTCCGTACGGGTCAACAAGGAAACCAAGGACTCTACGGATGGAACTTTCCGCTCAGCCAAGGTTTTTCATGCTGGCGATGCTGATTTCATTAGAAATCAGGGCAAGATTGAAACCGATGAGCCGCTGCCTTGCTTTAAGCCGCAAGATCTGTATTCCTTTGACGCGCGCAAAAACATCGGCATTTTGTTGCAGGACAGCCTGAACCACTGGCGTATTACACCGCTGGAATTATTACACAGCGCGTCAAATCTCGAGCGGCTTGAAAGCACTGGGACAGTATTGCAGGCGGCAGTTCAAAAAATTGCAATAGCACAGGCCCGCGCCACAGAGGGCTCTGTGGCGGAACGTGTAAAGAATTTGCATAAATTGGTCAGCGACGGCATGAAAGGCGTCTATATTGACCGCACGAAAAACCGGCTGCCTGTGCTTGAAGGCACTGACATTACCTCTCTCGCCAAAAATTTATCGATAAATCCACGACGGGAATATTTGTTTAACGCGGCAATCACCGAATATCTGGCCAATAGCCCAGAATGGAATACAAAACTAGACCGTATTCTGACATTAATGCGGGAGTTGCCAGAAGACCCACATGACAGGTTATTTTGCCTTACCTGCATCGATGGATTCGTCTCCGAAATCATGTCCGCCTCAGCAGCGATAAAAGACCTGCTGGGACCGCAACCTAATCTTGGAAGCGCTTTGCAAAGTTTAACCGAACTGTTTTGCGGCAAACTTGCGCCTGATCTGTGCAGCGCGCCCGGCGTTGGCCTGTTAAATGACCTATTTGCCGAAGGCCAGCTTCCCGAGGCTCGCACTTCAGTCGCGCGACGTGTGTTGAAAGAAATAGAAGGCGCAAAACGATTGATGCCGGATTCCCTGGAGGCGGAAGTAAAAACCTTGCGCAAGCTGGCGACGCAGATGATGCTAGGCTGCGGGAACCTGATCCCCCATGAGGAAATCTTAAATGCGTTCCGCGCCAGATCAGAGCGGCTGATCTCCACCACAACTCTTGAGACTTATCTCGGTGAGGCGAAAAATACGATTGAACGAGCGGATAAAATTTTGTTTCTAGGTGAGAATATCGTTGGCGCGGAGAGCAAGCGCAAGCTAACGGGAATTCTCCAAGAGATAATAACCTCCCCGGCCTTCCGGGATGTTTTTGTGACAGGCGAGAAGCCAATTGCACTGCGGCTCCGCCTGTTAGCGAGTTTACAGGAAAAAATATATTTATCAGAAGTTGATGAGCAAGTTAAACTGGGCCTGATGGATCACCTTGATGGCATCTGCGTCGGCATGATGACAAAGAGCAAACTGCTCACCCGCGTTTCTGATGGGCAAGACAATCCGCTAAACAAGAGTTTAGCCCTGTTAAAACTAATTGCATCAGGAATACTTACGCGCGGCTTAGCACGCCAGCAAGCACAAAGCATGGCGATTGATTTTATGGGTCAGCCCGGAGTGCTCAACAACTATCTAACCAGCGATTCCCACGGGGATATGCTGACAAAATTAGAAGAGCTAAAGACCCTATTGCGCGAATCCGGTATTGAGCCAGAAGCGGCATTAACAAAATCGGCGGCTTAAGCTCACTCCCAAAGATTAGAGCAGCCGTGATGGTCAAGCATGATTTTGTTGCCATAGCCGGATTCTTTTAGGGCAAGCAGCGATGCAGGGGCGTTGCGCAAGCTGGCGCTTTGCTAACGCGATGGCCGGGAGGCGTCACGGTTATTGGCGATTGCTTCGGTGCTGGACAGGGTGAGCCGCACGGATGCGACGCGTCAGGCTGACATGGATCATCAAACATTGTGCGATTGGGCGCATCGCTTTAATTCGCAAGGCCTGGCCAGCTTGCGCAATGCTCCCCAAGGCCGCCCTTTGCCGCGGCTGACGCTGCGCCAACCCGCTGCTCAGCGCTATATGCACCGCCTCACGCTTGAACTCTTCATTATGCTTGATAGCCATTCCTGGTCTCCTTGATATGATAATACACTCTCAAGCGACCGGAACAAAACCGTTACAAGTCCACTATGTCTCCGGGTCGGACAGAAGGCGAATGGCGGTGCAATGTGAACCAAGCTCGCAAGGTTTCTCTCGCAGAAGCCTGAAATAGCAAGAAGAAGTTGGATAAAAAACAGGTACCCTTACTCTTGTGGAGGAAAGCGTTCAAATTCAGGCAATGTATTGACTTCAGTCATCCACGATATTCGTTCGGCGGTTTGAATGTGGCACCGCGCGGGCAATTGGTCTGGGTTATCCAATGTTCCAGTCTGTATATCTATAATACCTGGAAGCATTTCCGCATTTTTGTAGAACAAGCCAGTTCCACAATCGGGGCAAAATTCTCTACGGCCATCCTCGGATGACTTATAGGTTTTTGTTTGTCCTTTGGTGATGCTCAGTTGATCTTCAAGAAACATCGCCCACCCTACCATCGGGGCACCGGCATGGCGGCGGCAATCGCTGCAATGACATAGCGCATGCGTTATTGATTCACCATTTGTTTCGTAACGCACTGCTCCACAATGACAACCACCTTTCATACCAAACTCCTCCCAAACTTTTCTCTGGAGATAGCTGTGCACTTAATTTTCTCACCTAAGTTCACATCCGAAGTGCATAGCCTCGGCGGATAAAAAACTCGATAGAGAATTAAGCCACGCCTGAAATCACCAAAATTTCATCGTGAGCTACTCATAATCCAACAGGATTGCAAGAAACGTTTAACCCGCTGATTAGCCTTCACAACACCTAGAAAACTTCAGGCTTCTTCCAAGTTCTGCGTACTGGAGAAGGCTTCTTCTGGCACTTGAAGGCTGGCGGAGAGGATGGGATTCGAACCCACGATACGACTTGACATCGTATAACGGTTTAGCAAACCGCCGCCTTCAGCCTCTCGGCCACCTCTCCAACTCCGCATTCACTAACGTAGAATTGGCGGTGGTTCAATGAACATCTCATGGACCATCTTGGGGACCATCTTGGGGACCATCTTGGGGACCATCTTGGGGACCATCTTGGGGACCATCTCGGGGACCATCTCGGGGACCATCTCGGGGACCATCTCAAGCCCGCCCGCACCCTCGCCAAATATTAACCCACACCTTAAATTATCTATGACTTGGCGCTGCTGACTGTGAACGTTCCCGAACCGATGACGCTCTCGCTGCTTTGCGTGGGCCTGGCCGGTCATGGCTGGATGCGGCGCCCCATTAATTTGGCGGGCCGCGTTTTTAATACCGCATTGCCGCCCTGAGCAATCATGGACAATATCCGGCATTCGCCGTATGAAAAGCGGGTTAAGCTGCGTAATCTTCCTCATTGAAGCAACGCTTAGAGGTGTCGCCATGTCCTTCACCAATCAGATCACAATGACTGTCGTTGCGTTGTTGTCCGTTATCGCCAATGTTGAAGCGAGGGACCGCGACAATAATCCGCCCGGGCTGATCGGCGGTCCCGGAGCTTCACCTGACCGGCGCGCCTGCAAATAGCCCCCCAACCGGAGAGCCGCATCAATGGCGTATGAAAAGATCGCTTTTATCGCCTCCGACACACGCAAGGCGCGCGACGCGCTGCTGGTGCTGCGTGACCGCTATGGCGACGCAACGCCCGATCAGGCCGATGTGATTGTAGCGTTAGGCGGCGACGGGCAGATGCTGCAAACCATTCACCTGTTCATGGGCCGCAACATTCCGATCTATGGCATGAACCGCGGTTCGCTGGGCTTTCTGATGAATGAGTATAAGGAAGAAAATCTGCCTGAACGGCTAGCGAAGGCGGAGATCACCAAGCTGCATCCGCTGCGCATGACCGCCACCGACGCACATGGGAAAATCTCCATTGGGCTTGCGATCAATGAAGTGTCGCTGTTGCGCGCCACCCGGCAGGCGGCGAAAATCAGCATTACAGTTGATGGACGTGTGCGCCTGGCGGAGCTAAACTGCGACGGGGTGATGGTGGCGACGCCCGCCGGCAGCACCGCCTACAATCTGTCGGCGCATGGGCCGATCCTGCCGATCAAGGCGGGGGTGCTGGCGCTGACGCCGATCAGCGCCTTCCGGCCGCGACGCTGGCGCGGCGCACTGCTACCGGACAAGGCGGTGGTGAAGTTCGAAATCCTGGAAATTGACAAGCGCCCGGTCAGCGCGGTTGCCGACATGCTGGAAGTGCGCAATGTCGCGGCCGTTGAGGTTTCCATTGCCCTGGATATCACGGCGCCGATCCTGTTCGACGCCGGGCATGATCTGGACGAGCGCATTTTAATGGAACAGTTCACCACGGATTGATTGGATGCCTCCGCCCAACACCCCGCTCACCCATCCGGCCACTGCGCCAGACATCTCGCGCTACCGCCAATCCAACACCCGCATTGACTATGTGTGGCGCTTTGAAAGCTCCACTCCCGGCCCAACAGTGATGATCAATGCGCTAACCCATGGCAATGAGCCCTGCGGCGCGCATGCGATAGCCGGCTTGCTGGCGCAACAGGTGCGGCCCAAATGCGGCGCTCTGATTTTAAGTTTTGCCAATCCCGCCGCCTTTGGCCATATGGATCCCAATAAACCCGATCAGGGCCGCTGTATTGACGAAGACCTTAATCGTCTGTGGTCGGATGAATGCCTGGCCGGGGAACCCTCCAGCCTGGAGCGGGCGCGGGCGCGTGAACTGCTGCCCATCGCCGCCAGCGCGGATTACCTGCTTGACCTGCATTCCATGTCGGCGCCTGGCCCTGCCCTCACCCTGTGCGGCATGACGGCGCGCGGACGGGAATTGGCGCGCACACTCGGGCTTACCCCCTATATCGTTGCCGATGCGGGTCATCAGGAAGGAACGCGGCTGCGCGACTTTGGCGGGTTCCGCGCCCCGCAGGGACATAAAATCGCATTGCTTATCGAATGCGGCCAGCATCAGGCGGCGTCCAGCATTGCAGTGGCTAACCGGGCTGCCGCCCGGTTCCTGGCGCACTTCGATATGATCGACGCGACGCCTGGCGTCTTGCACGATTTCCCGCGCACGGTAGAGATCACCCATACGGTCACAGCGGCAAGCCCGGACTATGCCTATTTCGGCGCTATGAGCAGCCTCGTTATTGTGCCAAAAGCGGGTAGCGTGATTGCCCGCGACGGCGGCGCTCCGGTCCTCACCCCCTATGATGAATGTGTATTGATGATGCCAAGCAATAAGGTTTCCACCGGCCAAACCGCTGTGCGCCTTGGGCGATTCGTCTCGTGAGGATATTGGAGCGGGCTGGCCTGCCCGCGCGCCTGGTTGGAACCTTGGCTTTTGCGGCGCTCGGCGGCAGCCTGTTCGCCTGGATAGGCGCTCCGCTGGCGTGGATGCTGGGAGCGATGTTTTTCATCACCGGCGCTAGCCTCGCGGGCGCGCCGACCTATATGTCGCTGATCCTGCGAAAATTCATGCTGGCGATACTCGGGATTATGCTGGGCAGCACCTTCCGCCCGGAGATTGCCCAGCAGGCCGTGCAATGGCTGCCATCCGTTGGGGTGATGATTGGTTTTATCGCGCTGATCACCACCCTTAGTTATCAGTATTTCCACCGCATTGCTGGATTTGACCGGGCAACTGCGTATTTTTCCAGCGCCCCAGGCGGCCTGACCGAGATGGTCACGGTTGGCGAAAGCATGGGCGGAAATGTCCCTGTCATCAGCCTGGTGCACGCCACCCGGATTCTGGTCGTTGTAGCCACTATTCCGGTTTATTTCCGTTATATCCAAGGATTGAATATCCCATCGATACCGCCAACGCCCGGCGGCATGCCTGGACTGATGGATATGGCGTTATTAACAGCCTGTGCGTTGATCGGAGTGCCGCTAGCGGCCAGGTTGCGCTTGCCAGCCGGCGCCCTGCTTGGCCCGATGATACTGAGCGCGGCATTACATATTACCGGCGTCACCAGCGCCGCGCCGCCTGGACCCATGGTCGCCGGGGCGCAAATCATTATAGGCGCTGGCATTGGTTGCCGTTTTGCCGGGCTTAGCCTGCGAACGGTGTGGCGGACGATCCTGTACGCCGCCGGATCCGGGCTGATCATGGTGCTTGCCGCAGCCATCACTGCATTTTTGGCGGCGCCATTGATCGGAGAATTGCCAAAGCCCCTGATGCTAGCGCTCGCCCCCGGAGGATTGGCGGAAATGAGCCTTATCGCCCTGTCCCTTGGCACGCAAACCGCCTATATCGCATTCATGCACTTGATGAGAATTATACTTGTTGTAGTTGTTTTTCCAGGATCATTTGGTTTTTTTACAGGCTTGGGCTTGCAGGCGCCCCAGCCTGGTGACGACTAATCGGCAAGCTGTAAGTGTAATAATATATTAAAAAGTGTGTGAAATTATTATTACTCGAATAGCGGGTAAATAAGGAATTCCATACATGAAATCGGATATGGCGCCAAAACCTGACATCAGCGGCCCCTATGGCCTCATCGCCCCAAGCACGGCGTTGCAGCAAAAGGTGGGGCCAGAACAATTATTGGATAATGCGGTGCTTACCCAACTTGAGGGCGCATTAGATCATCTGGTAACGGAAATGAGCGGCTGGCTCAAACATGATCTGCATCGCTTAATTTTAGCCCGGGACAACTTTCTCACAGATAACAGCGCCGAGGAACTTGTCAGTGCGCTATATCGCGCCGCGCATGATCTCAAAGGCCTTGGCGCCACCTATGGTTTTCCAGTGGTCTCGGTGATCGCCGATACATTATGCAAACTGTTGAGAAGTGCGGGGGACGCAGGAACGCCGCCGCCGCATGATCTGGTGAACGCCCATGTGGATGCTTTACGCGCCGTTGTAAACCTGGATATCCGCGACCATAGCAGCGGCCCAGCAGCGGAGCTTGTGCGTGGCCTGCACACAATAACTCAAAAGAAAACAGCCTGACACGATCCAAACCCGGCTAGAGCAATCTGCATTAATTTCGAGCCATGAGGCTCGAAATTAATAAAGAAAATTGCTCTAGACCATTTCTTGATCGGATTGAATCAATCCGATCAAGATAAAAATGGTCTAATACATTCACTTAGAGCCATTCTTATCCGGTCAGGTTGCTTCAACCTGACCGGGAAAGGCTCTAGATTT